>JAUYJC010000484.1 GCA_030688735.1 Deltaproteobacteria bacterium | reverse complement strand
TATCTTGATGACGGGGGAAATGATGTTCAAGCGCATCGACCATGTCGCCATCCACGTCGCCGACCTCGACTGCTCGGTCGCCTTTTACGAGCGGCATTTCGGCTTCAAAAAATACTTTCAGCACGCTGGCGGCGGCGGGATGCAGATCGCCTACCTCAAACTAGGCGACACGGTATTGGAATTGACGCACAGAACCGATGGCGCCATGATGGGCTTTCATTTTTGTCTCGAAACCGACAACTTCGACGAAACGGTAGCGAAACTGCAGAAGGATGGTGTGAAATTGATCCGCGCCCCCCATGACACCGCCGCCCGCGAGCCGCGGGAGAACGGCTGGCGCCGCGTGGTCTTCGCCGGCCCGGACGGAGAACAAATCGAGTTAAGAGGATAGATCGATCTATTTTAGATTTTGGATTGCAATCTAAAATCGAAGATCTAAAATCCAAAATGAATGTGTGTGCGGCTCTACCCGCGATGGAAACTCGGAGGACTGCTAATGTCTAAGAAAGACCCGTCAACAATAGTCGTCTCCTGCCCATGCTGCGATGCGATCCTGACGATCGACCCTGGCTTATCAACCGTATTGACCCATAAGTTGCCGGAGAGACCGCAAATCGTCACCCACTTAAAGGACGCCGCGAGGTACGTCAAGGAAGAAGCAACCAAGCGCGACGAGAAGTACCAGCAGATTGCGGAAGCGGAGAAAAACAAATCCAAAGTGCTCGAAGCGAAGTTCCAAGAGCTTTTCAAGAAAGCGAAGGAAGAACCGATCACCAAGCCGCTGAAGGATATCGATCTGGATTAGAGCGAACTCCATCCAAGAATTTCACTTAGCGACACGATATAAGTCACCATGCGGGCGATGATACTGGACGCACCCGGCCAGCCGCTGCGTCGAGCCGAGGTTGCGACGCCAAAGCCAGGCGCAGGCCAGCTTCTGCTTCGGGTTCGCGCTTGCGCGGTGTGCCGGACGGATCTGCATGTCGTCGACGGCGAGCTGACGCAACCGAAGTTGCCGCTCATTCCAGGCCATGAGATCGTCGGTGCTGTGGAACAGTTGGGCGAAGGTGTCGAGCGCTTCAAGATCGGCGAACGCGTCGGCGTGCCGTGGCTCGGTTGGACCTGCGGCGAGTGCGCCTATTGCCGGAACGGCCAGGAAAATCTCTGCGATCGGGCGCGCTTCACCGGCTACACGCTGGACGGCGGTTACGCTGAGTACGCCGTCGCCGATCAACGGTTTTGCTTTCGCATCCCCGATTCTTACTCCGATGCCGAAGCCGCGCCGCTTTTGTGCGCCGGTTTGATCGGCTACCGCAGCCTGGTCAAAGCCGGCAATGGCAAGCGGCTCGGCATCTACGGATTCGGCGCCGCGGCGCACATCGTGGCGCAAATTGCCAAGTATCAGCAGCGCGAGATTTATGCGTTTACCCGCCCCGGCGACGAACCAGCAAAACTATTTGCCATGAGTCTCGGCGCCGTCTGGGCCGGTGGCTCGAACGAATTGCCACCGGTCAAATTGGACGCCGCGATCATCTTCGCTCCCGCTGGAGAACTTGTGCCCCAGGCGCTCAAAGCCGTCGGCAAAGGCGGCACCGTTGTATGCGGCGGCATCCACATGAGCGACATCCCGTCGTTTCCCTATTCAATTCTCTGGGAAGAGCGATCAGTCTGCTCGGTCGCCAACCTGACCCGCCGCGACGGCAAAGAATTTCTCGCACTTGTGCCAAAAGTTCCCGTGCGCACGGCGGTGCAAATCTTTCCGTTGGAACAGGCGAACGAGGCTTTAAGTCGGTTGCGCTCGGGAAAGATCCAGGGCGCGGCGGTGCTGATCACGAAAGCAACCCAAGGCGACTAGAGAATCGAGTCGCGCGCTTATAGCGACTTGAGAAACTCTTCTTCTGAAATTCGGGCATCACGAAGGATCGCCCTCAAGGCAGAGGGACGTAGGTCTTCGCGCGCGTGCATATAGACGTAGACGAAGCGGCCGTCGGCATGGCGCCACTTTTGATGGCTGCCTTTTTGATGTTCAAGGACAAAACCGATTTTTCGAAGGGCTCGAACGAAGCGAGGTTTACTTACCGCAGGCAGGTTCAAATCGCGGCCTGTACCCTAACGACCGCCAGGCTGGATCGATCCTCAACAGGGGGCTTTGCACCTTCATCCCGGATGGCATCCAGGGCAAACTGAATCAAAGACTTGGCTCGTTTCAACGCTGAAGATCGCGTGCGACCTTGAGCGGTGGCGTGCAGCACTGGAACATTTGCAATCCACCAACCATCATCGCCTCTTTGTAGGACAACCGTATATTGTCTATGCATGGAGTTATTCTAGCCACCGGGAGGCAGAAATCAATGTCTATTTCTCGTACAGCTTCTTTATAAACCCGCTCTTGTCCAGCTCTTCGACGAAACTGCCGTCGACGAACTCTTCCGGTTTGTGCTTCCAAACCTCGGGGCGGGTCATGGCGACGTACTCGTAGCTCGTCTTCATCCCTTTGATATTCGGGTACGGTGCAGCCAACCGGTGCTTGGCGAAAAGTTCCCATGATTCCTGCGCCAAAGGGTCGTCGTCCAATCGTAGCGTCTTCTTGATCACTTTTTTGGCGAACTCAGGGTCTTGTTTGAAACGCGCGATGCCTTCGATATGCGCCCGCATATATCTCAGGATCAGGTCCCGGTCCTGCTTAATTTGGGCGCGGGTGGTGGCAAGTTCGCTCCAGGGATAGTCTACTTCCTTAAAGAAATCCCAAAGCATGTGGAATCCCGCTCTCTGGGCCAAGACCAACGCCGGGTGACCGAGGGCCGCCGCAGGAATTTTCCCCTGCCTTAGAGCAATCAGCCGATCAGCGTCGCCGCCGACCTGCAAAAGCGCGAAATCCTTATCTGGATTGAGGCCCTTTTTTTTCGCCAGGTGGCGGACCAGAAAATCAGTGAGTGATCCGAAGGTCGTCACGCCGATGATCTTTCCCTTGAGATCTTCGTCGCGTTTTATATCGGGCCGAACCATCAGCGCCTGAACGACGCCGGGCATTGTATGGCCCAAGATCACCATGTCGGACCCGGCAAGCACGGCATTCATCGCCGACGGCGTGGCGATGGGCGATATCTGAACGCTCCCGGCTACCAGCGCCCTGGAGGCGATACCGGAGCCGCTCATTACGACAACTTCGGCATCGAGACCATGCTTTTGGAACAGTTTCGCTTCCTTGGTGAAAAAAATAATCATGTTGCCCATGCTGACGGCAGGCACACCGACCTGAATTTTCTTGAGCCCGTGGCTCTGCGCCGAAACAGAAAGCGGCAACATGATTAAGATCGCCAGCAGCCAAAGCATCGGTAACGGTCGGTTAAACATCTTCGTGCCCTCCCTCTAACGCGATGTCGATTCACGTTGAATGTAGTTCCAACGCCTGACCAATGTCAAATTCCAACGCCGGTCGTTGACAAACTCTCTCCTTTTGATTAAGTCACAAGCATCATGTTGCCCAAACTGCCGCGCGATAATTTGCTGGAGCTGTGCCGGCGGATGTTTCTCATCCGCCACTTCGAAGAAAGCCTGGTGCCGCTGCACGACAAGGGTGTGTTCGGCGGCCATTACCATCTTTACATCGGCCAGGAAGCCACCGGTGTGCCGGCCATCGCTTGCCTCAAGCCGGACGATTATCTCTTCACCACTCACAGAAACCATGGTCATCTGCTCGCCCGCGGCGCCGAGCCGAAGCGGCTGCTCGCGGAAATCCTCGGACGAGTCGACGGCTTGAACAAAGGCAAGGGCGGTTCTTTTCATTCGGTCGCTCCGGCGCTGGGATTTCTCCACAGCTCCGGCGTTGTCGGCGGCATCATTCCGTTGTCAACCGGCACCGCCTATGCTTCGAAGGCACTGAAAAATGGGCGGCTCACGGTTTGCCTTTTTGGCGACGGCTCTCTCGAAGAAGGCGCGGCGCCGGAAGCCTTCAACCTGGCCTCGCTTAATAAGCTGCCCGTGCTCTTTCTTTGCGAAAACAACGGCAAGTATGGCGCGGGCCGTGCCGTGGCTGCGGGACAGTCATCGTCGATGGCCGCCTACCCGCTGACCGACCTGCCGAAAGCATACAAAATTCCGGCGCAGCAGATCGACGGCATCGACGCGGGCCTGGTCCACACGGCGGTTTCCGAAGCGGTGGAGAAAATCCGCTGCGGCGATGGACCGCAGTTTATCGAAGCGCAGACCGTGCGCTGGTCCGGCAGCGAGACCAACTGGCCCTCCGTGCCGCATCCCACCGATACCTCCCTCGCCTGGGACGCGAGCGGTGTCACGGAGAAAGCTCGCGAGTGGTACCACTCCTGCGATCCGCTGCTGGTCTTTATCCGCGAGCTCGTGGAAGCGAACCAGGCAACCAAAGATGAACTCGCCGCGATGGAGCGCCAAGTAAAGTCCGAAATCGCCGCCGCGGTCGAGTTCGCGGTCGCCAGCCCATATCCCAAACCCGAAGAAGCCGAGCGAAATTTTTTCGCTTAAGAGCACAATATGAGAGAGATTGCCTACTACGAAGCGAAGTTCGAGGCGCTGGACGAGATCATGGCCGCCGATCCGCGCGTGCACCTCATCAACGGCACGTTCATGAGCCTGAGCCCGCACCGCCATGTCTTTAACACCCTCCAAAAGAAATACGGCGAGCGCATGATGATGCCGCCGATCTCCGAGCTGGGCTTTTGCGGCCTGGCGACTGGCGCGGCGATGGCGGGGTTGAGACCGATAGTCGACCTCAGTACCGGCAGTTTTATCTTCGAGGCCTGGCCGCAGGTCGCCAATGAAGCGGCCAATGCCTATTCAATGTCCGGTGGGCAGACCCGCGTGCCGGTGGTGTTTCATCTCTTTCACGGCCTGCGCGGTGGCGGCGCAGCGCAGCACTCCGGAAGCCCGCAGGCGATGCTATGGAATTGCCCTGGATTGGAGATCGTGATTCCGTCCTCACCGCGGGACGTCAAAGGGCTACTCAAGACGGCGGTCGCCAGCGACAACCCGACGATCTTTGTCGATCACACCAAACTCTTGGATATGCGGGGCGACGTGCCGGAAAACGATAAGCCCATTCCTTTCGGCGTTGCCGACATCAAGCGCGCCGGCAGCGACGTCACGTTGATCGCGACTTCGTACACCGTCCAGGTTTGTCTCGGGGCCGCCGAGAAACTCGCCAAGGAAAAAATCAACGTCGAAGTCATCGATCCGCGCACGCTGGTGCCATTCGACCTGGCGACGATTCTCGCTTCCGTGGAAAAGACCGGCCGCGTCGTCATCGCCGACGAGACCCACCAGAGCTGCGGCGTCACTGCCGAGATCGCCGCGCGCATCGCCGAGACCGGTTTCGACAAACTAAAAACGCGCATTCGCCGTGTCTCGACTCTGGACGTGCCGGTGTCCTATAGCCCGCCCCTGGAAGAGCATATCGGCCCATCGGAGTCGCGCATCATCGATGCCGTAAGAGCATCGGTCGCGTAATTGCTTCCCCTCGCCACTCCCTCCGCCAACACCAGCGATCGCTATGCCGGCTAAGAAAGAGGATTCAACGGAGCTGGTTGATCTGCTGCGCCGGATGTGGCTCATCCGGGCGTTTGAGGAAAAAGTATCCGCGCTCTACGCCGCCCGTGAGATTCAGGGCCTGGTCCATCTCGGCATCGGCCAAGAGGCCACCGCTGTCGGTACTTGCTCGCAACTCAAACCCGATGACTATGTTTTTGGCGGCCATCGTTCCCACGGCCACGCCATCGCCAAGGGCGCGGATATCAATCGCTTGATGGCGGAGATCGCCGGGCGCGCCACCGGCTACTGCGCCGGCAAGGGCGGCTCGATGCACATCGCCGCCAAAGAATGTGGATTCATCACCGCTACCGGGGTCGTCGGCGGCACCATTCCGCTGGCGCTCGGCGCCGCGTTCGCGGCGAAGGAGAGAAAGCAAGGCCAACTCGCCATGGTCTTTTTCGGCGACGGCGCCGGTCAGGCCGGACCGTTTCATGAGTCGCTCAATATCGCCAGTCTCTGGAAACTGCCGGTGATCTTTGTCTGCGAGAACAACGGCTATGCCGAGTTCACGCCGCTCTCCGCGCACTCGAAAATCGAACGCCTCGCGCAGCACGCCAAGACTTACGGTATTCCGAACAGCACCGTCGATGGCAACGACCTTTTCGCCGTGCGCCAAGCTGCGCGGAAAGCCGTCGAGCAAGCGCGCGCAGGGAAGGGCCCGATTTTCATCGAATGTCTCACCCACCGCATGCGCGGCCATTACGAAGGCGACCCGGCCAAGTACCGCGAGCTGTCTCAGCTCGCCGAATGGAAAAAGAAAGATCCGCTCGCCCGCGCCGCCAAGGTGTTGAAGGCAAGAAAATTGATCGCCGACAAAGAGATTGAAAGCATTGAGGGCGAAGCGCGCGCGCTGGTTGAAAAGGCGGCCGAATTCGCGCTGGCGTCCCCGGTGCCCACCCCAGATGACGTCTCCACCCAGGTAACCGCGTAGAGCAATCATGGCAGAGCAGACCTACCTCGACGCGATCCGAGCCGGACTCGGCGAAGAAATGCGCCGCGACTCATCGGTCTACGTCTTCGGCGAAGACGTCGCCCTCGGCGGTCCCTTCGGCGTCACCCAAGGGCTGGCTGAGGAATTCGGCACGAATCGCATGGTCAACACGCCGATCAGCGAAGCGACGGTCATGGGTCTCGCCATCGGCGCGGCAACCGCCGGTCTGAGACCCGTCGTCGAGATCATGTTCATCGACTTCATTACTTTGGCGCTGGACCAACTCGCCAACCACGCCGCCAAGCTGCACTATATGTCCGGCGGCCAGCTCAAGATTCCCCTGACGGTCCGTGTCCAGTGCGGTATCAGCGGCGCCATGGGCGCGCATCACTCGCAAAGCCTCGAAGCCTGGCTGGCCCACGTGCCGGGGCTCAAAGTGGTTATGCCGTCCAATCCCGCCGACGCCAAGGGGCTGCTCAAGTCTGCGGTTCGCGACGACGGCCCGGTGGTCTTCATCGAGCATCGCGGTCTCTACTGGGCGAAAGCGCCGGTTCCGGAGGGCGAACACGTCGTGCCGCTGGGCCGCGCGTCGATTGTGCGCCCTGGCGATCAGCTAACCATCGTTGCCATTGCCAACATGGTCGGCCCAACTTTGGCGGCGGCGCAAGAGCTTGCCACCGATGGCGCCGGTGTCGAAGTGATCGATCCGCGCACGGTCTCGCCGCTTGATATGGAGACCATCGTCAATTCGGCAAAAAAAACCGGCCGCGTAATCATCGTTCACGAAGCTGTGGAGCAAGGCGGCATCGGCGCGGAAATTGCCGCGCGTGTCCAACAACAAGCCTTCTACTACCTCGACAGCCCGATCCTGCGGGTGGCTGCGCCCTTCGCTCCCGTTCCCGCCAGCCCCGTCCTTGAGAAAGCCTTTTTGCCAGGCAAGGACCAGATCATCCGGGCCGCGCGAAACGTCTTGGGCAAAGAATAAAATTTTTATAATCTTCGCTTGTTCGAGCGTTGCCGGAAAAGAGTGATGGAGAGGGCAAACTCGGCAAGACCGATATGAACGTCAGCGTTCTCGGTTTCGGCGGCTCCGAAATCGGTTATGAACGAGTATCCTCATCGACCGTCAAGAAACTGCTGAACCAGGCCCTGGACGCCGGACTCAACGTCATCGATACCGCCGAGTGTTACGTGACCAGCGAGGAGTTGATCGGTGCGGCGGTGGGCGCGCGGCGCGGCGACTTTTACCTCTTTACCAAGTGCGGTCACGAGCGCGGCTGGGCCGAGCCCGATTGGCGTCCCGAGTCGCTGCTCAGAAGCATCGAGCGGAGCCTCAAACGGCTGAAAACCGATCATGTTGACCTGGTCCAATTGCACAGTTGCTCCGAAATCGAACTGCGCGAGGGCGGCGTGATCGATGCGCTGAAACGCGCTCGCGAGCGCGGCCATACCCGCTACATCGGCTACAGCGGCGACGGCGCGGCCGCGCTCTACGCCGTCGAATGCGGCGACTTTGACACGCTGCAAATCTCCGCGAGCGTAGCCGACCAAGAGGCCCTGGAGCGGATCTTCCCTTTGGCGCTGGCGCGCAGCATGGGCGTCATCGCCAAACGGCCGCTGGCCAACGTCGCCTGGCACAACGGCAGCCGTCCGCCCGATGATTTCTACGGCCGCGTTTATTGGGAACGGCTGCAAAAACTGAAATACCCGTTTCTCGACAAGAATCTCAAAGCGACCGTCGCCACCGCCCTCCGCTTTACTGGGCAAGTGCAAGGACGTCCGTTACAGCCAAGTGCAAGCACGTCCATTACAGTAACATGGTAGAAAACACTTCATGGAGGTGATCAACATGAGTAAAAAAGCAAGATTGAGCAAAAGCGGCGCGAAATGGTCATAGGGGTA
>JAUYJC010000483.1 GCA_030688735.1 Deltaproteobacteria bacterium | reverse complement strand
CCGCCCCCCTCGACTCTGAAACTTTTCCACTGCCGCTCTGCGAAACTCCTCCGTTCGTTGTTGACTCACTTCCTTTTTCTCTCTCTCGCCCCGCTTTCCATTTGTTCTCGCATGCGACATCTATCCTGACATAGGGGGTTTTCGTGTAATCGCTCAGCAAGCAACCTGGTCCAGTCTTTGTGACTCGCGCTATCCCATGAGTAGCTAATAAAGCACTGTGGTGACGACATAGTACATTATCTCTTTAAAAATCCACCTGCAGAACGTGAAGCTCAGCGGCGGCGTCAGCCGTCCGTTGGAGCGCCTTCTTCGGTCTCCTTCTTAGCCACAATCGACTGTCCGGCCCATCTGTCATACACATACTCAAAGAATCCATCTGCTGGTGTTGAGCGGCAAACCGGGGCGAGTTCATGGCCAGCCCGAGTTAGGAGAACTTTCCCTAGATCAAGTGCATTGTCAGCATCTTTGGGGAACCTAAGTTCCACGGGTCTACCGTAGTAGAATACGGTAATGTTATTCGGCAACTTCACACGCTGAAATCCTGCGATGTTGTTGAACTGGATGAGTCCAAGACTCTCGAGATGACCGAGTAAGTCAAAATTGATTCCGTGGCGGTTATACACGTCGCCCTGAGTGTCAAACACAAGCGGCACAATGTTTCCAACCTGCCACGCGAAGCCGCATAGTCGCGTGAATAGGTCCGCATCGCCCTTGTCCAAGTCGGCCAAGAGGTTGACGGTTCGCTTCGAGAATGCACCGGGTCTGTTGGCTTCACCCGCAAGAATTTTCGACCAGAGCTGCTGCATGTCGTCATCAGAGACTATTCGGCACTTGTCGAAGAAGTTCGTGATCCAGTCGTTCTCTACATTCTGCGGAGTGGATTTCTCTTCAAGGAGCGGTAACGCCTTCTGGGTGATGTCTTCAATGTTTAATTGCCTCTTTGCTTCTTCTTCCAGGAAACGGTGCATCGCCCGCCTGTGAAGGTCAGTAACCTGAATCTGTGATTCTGCTCGAATCCGATCCGCCTCTGCCTCGGCTTTTGCGACTCGAACAACCTGGTATGGCTTGAAGAGACCGCCCACCGCATCCGAGATCTTTTCGATCAGAACAGTTGCGGGCTTGGTGAGATCGCCGAGTTTGGCTAGCGGGTTGTCCATCATAGGAATGAGACCTAACCAAGATTATCTAGCTCTGTAAGCACCACATTACTTCTGTTCATCAAAGTCCGCCTCGTTCTCACTTCGACCGCTTTTACAATGGGGACAATAATTTGTAAAGCCAATTGAAAGACGCGATCCGTCAACGACTGAAAGCGGTTTTCCGTATAGTAAGGATCATCGGGGTTGGCGGCAGCGTCTCGCCTTTATTTCTGACCAACCCCGCCAACCATTTCGCACATGAGGAGGCGAGAACCGCGAGGCGTGACTAAGAGAGGAAAAAACTTCGCCTACGCGGCGTATTCAATGACGAGTAGACGGATCTCCCGGGCACGGCGGGGAGTCTTGAGCTCCGCTTCGATTCGCTTGAGCACGGCCGCCTTGTAATAGCGCTCTCCGCACTGTTCACACACGCCCGCCGGCACCTTGTTGGCGAGGGCGACCATTTTGTCGCCCCAAAAGCACGGTTTCTGCACACGCCGCTCTTTCACGCGGCCGCCGCAATACGTGCAATCATCGTATTTATACTTGGTCTTGGCCATCTTATCGAATCTGCTGCCTGATCTAATCTATGTTCAAGATGCGATCCTACCATGAGTAGGAGGGAAGAAAAACCTATAAGAGTGAAAGGCGGAGTCATGGGTATCTATGAGGGAGTTCGTGAAACTCCGGGTCGGGATTTACACCGCATCTGGGAAGGGGTATATCACCTCAAGGACGAGCCGCGAACGCTTATCGTTACGCCTCCGCGCAAAGGAGCGAATTGCGATGATCTTTCTGACCAACGAACATATCCAACAAGTCCTCGACATGAAGACCTGCATCGAGGCGATGGAAGACGCCTACCGGGAGCTTAACGAGCAGCGCGCCGGTTACCGGCCGCGAATCGACTTTTACGTGCCGGCGGAGCCGCACTATTATCGCTGGGGCACGATGGAGGGCGCGTCGCGCAAGCTCGGTATCTTCGCGATTCGAATGAAGTCGGACATGCTCGCGTGGGAGAATCAAGGCGGCTTCATGGTTGAGGACAAGTACTGCATCGAGCGCGGCCGCTACTGCGGCCTGATTTTTCTCACCAGCACGCGCAACGGCGAGCCGCTGGCGATCATGAACGACGGCTACTTGCAGCATATGCGCGTCGGCGCCTGCGCGGGACTGGGAACCAAATACCTGGCGCGCAAGAACGCGAAAGTCATGGCAATGATCGGCTCCGGCGGCATGGCGCGCAGCTATGCGGAGGCGATCAAGCAGGTGCGGGCCATCGAAGTCATGCGCGTGTTCAGTCCGACAAAAGCGAACCGCGAAGTCTACGCCGCCGAGATGACCGAGAAGCTCGACATCGAAGTCATCGCCGTGGACTCGCCGGAAAAAGCGCTCAAGGGCGCCGACATCGTTTCGCTGACCACCGATTCGCTCGTGCCGGTGATCAAGGCCGAATGGCTGGAGCCCGGCATGCACGTCAACAACGTGCGCAACAACGAGGCCGGCCCCGACGTGCTGGCGCGCGCCGACGTGCGCGCCCGTCTCGGCACTTCCACGCTGTACGCCGACCGCAGCGCGCCGGAAGTCGTCACCGGCAGCGACGGCATGTTTGGCTTCATAGCCGGGTCCCCGGAGGAAAAGAAGAAGATACCATCGTCGCCACACATGGAGATCGACAATCCGAATATCGGCACGATTCCGGATATCATGGCCGGGCGCTGGGTTGGCCGGGCCAATGACGAGCAAATTTCTTTTCTGAATAACCAGGGAACCCAAGGGCTGCAATTTGCCGCCGTCGGCGGCGCGGCGTATAACTTGGCCAAGGCCAAAGGGCTCGGCCATCCGCTGCCGTTGGAATGGTTTACGCAAAACATAAGGGATTGAGGAAGGAACACTTCTATGTCAGCAGCAAAATTCACGCGGACGAAATTCTGCCTGTTCATTCTACCCTTCACCCTCGCTTGCGCCGGGCTGACGCCTTCCCTCAATGCCGCGACCCTCACCATTAGAGTCGGCTACCCGCAACTGAACGGCGCGCAGACGCCGATCTGGAATATTCCGGAGAACAAACTCGACCAGAGATTCGGCCTCGACATCAAGCCGATCTATATTGCCGGCGGGGTGCGGCTTACTCAGTCGGTTCTTTCAGGTTCCGTCGACATAGCTCTGACGGGGGGCGCTGCGGTCAACGCGATGCTCAGCGGCGCCGAGCTGATCTACGTCGGCATGCCGGTGCCGACCTATGCTTTTTCCCTCTATGCCAGGCCGGAGATCAAAGACGTGCCCGATCTGCGCGGTAAGGTGCTCGCGGTTATCACCAAGGGCGCCTCCTCCGATCACGCCTCGATCGCCCTGCTCAGGCAATACAAAATGACGCAGCATGACCTGAAGGTGCTTTACTTCTCACGCCAGGAAGACGCGCTGGCGGCGTTGAAACAGGGAATCGTCTCCGCCGCGGTCCACTCCGCGCCGACGACGCTCATGGCCCGGCGCCTGGGATTCAAAGAGCTGGTCAACATCGGATCGCTCAATCTCCCCTACCCTTTCATGGGAATGGCCATCGGGAGATCCTCGCTCCAGCAGAAACCCGATCTCGTGCGGAACTTCCTCAAAGCCTTCCTGGCGGGCGTGAGGGTCGCCATTGAACAGCCCGAGACCTCAAAGCGGGCGATCGCCAAGTATCTCGCGACCAAGGATCAAGAAATCATAGAGGAGGCCTACCGGGCATTCGCGCCGCTGCTTCCCAAGGTTCCTTACGTGACTGACGAGGCAATCCGCACCGCACTTTCAGTTACCGACCATCCCAAAGCAGCGGCGGCCAATCCTAAAGATTTTTACGACAATCGTTTCTTGCAGGAGCTGGAAAGCAGCGGATTCGTGAAAGAGCTTTACGCCGGGCGGTAGGTTCCTGTCCTGATGCTATAGTGTCCTATCCCAGAAGCTCGCAACAGAAGTCGGGGGTCTCTCCACCGTCATGCCCGCGAAAGCACGTCCTGAGCAAAGCCGAAGGGCGGGCATCCAGTAGGGGCGGGTTTTAAACCCGCCCTTGCAAAAGACCTAGATTCCGGGTCGCGCCAGCTATCGCCAGCTTGCCCGGAATGACGATTGAATTATGTAACGAGTTTCTGAGACACCACACTAGGGTTTCACCGCAGAAATCATGAACCACGAGGCGGCGGTTCTAACGGCGCCCTTGCGGGACGCGGGCTGAATTCTTTTTAACTCTACTTCTCGTCCGACTGAAGCGCGCTGAGCGCTTGCTCGACCAGTTTCCGCCGCACTGCCTTTTCTTTCTCCGGCGTCGCCTTGGCGTCGCCTACGACGTGGACGATGCCGTTGCCGAGCACGGTGCGGTTGGCACCGACCATCTTGGCGACCGGCAGCGCCGCGGTGATCTGCACCGTGGGGATGCCGGCTTTTTCCAATTCTGTTGTGATCGCAGCGCCGCTGCGCGTGCTGGTTCCTCACGTGGAGGTGAGAATGATCGCGTCGATCCCCAATTGCTTCGCCTTCGCGGCCATCTCGCGGCCCATGCGCCGCGTGTTGGAGAGGGGATTGGCCAATCCTGAGGTCGAAAGAAACTCCTCGTAAAGCTCGCCGATGACGCCTTCCTTTTCCAACTGACGCATCACATCGAGGGGCACGAGCCGGTCGGGGTCCTGACGCACGAACTGCGGATCGTAGCCGCCGTGGGAGATTTCGTAGTCTTCGCCTTTGAGATCGTCGCAACCGTCAATGCTGTACGAACCCCAGCGGGTGGCCACCGAGCCCTGAATATTGTCGGGATTGCCCTTCGGCACGAGCCCGCCGTCGGTGATCAGCATGAATTTCGCTTTAGTTAAATCTTTGACCGAAGGCGGCATCGGCACCGGGGCAAATACCGTGGGAACCATTTCGGACTCGAAAGGCTGACCTTTTACCTTCGCCAGCACCATATCGACCAGCCGCTCGCCGGCCGCCTTCTCGACGAACTGGTCGCGAATCAAGCCGCGCGGGAGATAGCCTTCCTCTTTTGGCGAACCGATGGGCGCTTTGTCCATTATCTTTCCCGCCAGCTTCGCCATCGTCATAAGCACCTCGCGCATCTTCGCAGCGTTGGCGCCGGAATCGACGATATACAAAAACTCTCGATAGAGATCCGCGCCGGGATTCTCATCGGCCATTGCGGTGATGACCGGGATGGAAAGTTTCGACTGCACCGCCGAGCACAATGCGCCGGCCGCCATACCATAACGGCCGGCTTGAAAGCAGGGACCGGCGACGAACAGATCTGCGTTCACCTGATGAACTTTCTCGATGGCGTCGGCGACCATCGCGTCCTGATTCTCGACGGCGTAATTGTCGCCGCAGATCAAAGTCGTGACGACCTTGGCGTCGCCGCCGAAGAGCTGTTCGAAAAGATTACCTGGTCCAACGGCGCCCTCACGGGAGTTGAGCGGCGCGCCCGCCTGCTCCTCACCGCCGAGCCCGCCGAAAAATTGATTGACGTAATGAACGATTCTCATACTTCTTCCTCGTAAGCCGTCACCGTGATTGACGTAAAACGATTTGAACGTTTGGAACGACTTGAGCGATTTGAACTCCGCGCTTTTAATATACCATCGCCCTCAGCCGCGACGCCCCCTGCTGATTGGCCACGCCGACGGCGTTTAATGATTCCAGCTCGAACGGTCCGGCGAGCACTTCCGCCAGCCCGCTATTGGCGGCGATGACACGCTCGACGCGGGGCACCTTCCACGACGTGCTGCTGCCGCCGATGCAGACGATGGCGTTGACCTCGGGAAAATTGAACAGCAGCGCCGACTCCACGCGCTGATCGCGCGCGAGATCGGTGACCTGCACGGCAGTCTTAACGCCCATGCCTTCGAGCAAGCGCGCCGTTTCCGACAGGTCCGTATGCGGCACGCCGCCGCCGAATTTGGTCAGGATCGCTGCATCCGCCCTGAGCGCCCACTTGACCAGGTTGGCCGCGAAGCGGCAGTTCCGTTCACGGTCGAAATTATTCGCCGAGGCGATGGTCGCCACGGTGCCGGCAAAATTCAACTCCTTGGTTTGATGCCGCCGGTAAAGCTCCATAATCACGGGATGATTCTGATAGAAATACGTCTCCGCGCCGCCGAGAGAGCAGTGATAGGACGGCGCCACGGCGCCGTCAAGCCATTCGTTGGGATGGAGGACCACCGGCAGCATGCCGTCGGTGTCGGTGCCGTAAAGAATCGGCTCATCCAACTGCGGCTTGCGCTGGCGTGAAAAGATCTGCCCGACGTAGGCGACCCGCGGCAGACCAGCGCGATCTTCGCCGTTCGCTCCACCGACATCGAGTATTTCCGTCCGCGCCGGCGTTGCATCGAGGGCCGCGCGCGCCAGATACACCGCAATCCTCAGTTGCGCCACTCGATAGGCACGCTGCCGGGAGTGCTCCGGTAGTCCCGGCGGCGTATGAGGAATGATGAGCAAATGATTCAACGACGCGTAGGGACAGCTCTCGGCCGGCGCGCCGCTCATCTCCAAGACGTAACCGACTGCGCCGCGCGAATCGCCCGTCGATTGCTCTCTCAATAGAGTGACCGCGGCGCCCCGGAGGACATGCGTCGTGCCCGCGCCCGCCATCTCCGGCGCGCCGAGAATGCCCGGCCAGTCGGGACTTCCGCCCGGCCCTTTGGCGCGCGGCTCGACGATATCGAAGACCGGCCCGGCGCGTAAACTTTCACCAGGACGGGCGAGCTCGAAGTCAACGCCCGCGAAAGACGAATCTTCCAGCACGAGGCGGCGCAGCTCTTCCTTGCTCACGCACAGCGTTGCGCCGGTCAGGCGCGTCTGCGAATCAAAACGAATTTCACTGATTGGGTGAATAGCCAGGGCCAACTGCATATGAGGCTAACTCTAGTGCCGCACCACCGACCTTGTCAATCACAGCCGGATCCAGCCAAGGCCGGGTCGAAGGGATCAATGGGACCCTCAACCGAACGGTTCAAGTCACGGAATTTGATTCACCTATCGCACGCGCTTTGAAAGTGTCAAGATTCTCGTAGCAGGCTTAAACCGGATTGCGACTGTTGCGTCCTACCGTACTTAGGGTGTTAGATGCCCTGAACCTCTGAAATCTTGCCCGGCTCGACTTGACCGCGACGCATAACGGTAGTAGCTAACTCGTCATCATCTCCGGATTGCGCCGACAAAGTTATGTGACAGGAGAAGGAGAATATGCAACGAGGTTTTTCTGTCTTGTGCTTTTTGATAACTTTGACCGGCTGCGCTGAAGATTATACCCATGACGCGAACCTGGCGACGCGGCGAGCCGTCGAGTTCGCCGAGATCGCTTTCGTAAAACATGATCCTGAAAGGGGTTACCTCCTACTCGCCGACAAAGCACGGGCCTACGTACCGATGGAGAAATTTAAGGAGAAAGTGACCGCCATCCATCCCAACGGCTATCCAACTAAAGTCATGGCCACTGGCGCTGTACCTAATTCAAGGTGAAAAAATCGTCCAGGTAACTCTGCGTGGTGAGGGAGTTGGAAGGCAGTTCGGTTACGCGTTGACCGTCGTGGGAACGGCTCAAGCAGACTACCGAGTTACTACTTTCAACGGCGGTGCGATCCCATGATTGCCCTCAGGCTAACGACAAGCGTCTGAGTGCCTGGAAACTGAAGTCCTTATCCATTACGGCGGATCAGATACGACAATTTCGGCAATTATGGAGAGTGCGTCTACCCTCACCTTCAAAACAAGCTGCGTAAGCGACACCTTCCTGATCTAAACAAGCCACCTCCGCGCGACAGCATCGAATCGCGCACGTTGGCTTTCTTTTGATTACCTGAATTAACGGTATGCGTTGCGGGCTGAATGTGGAGCGGAGTTCCGCGTTCCTGTTAGCTGGCTTTGCTTAATTCTACGCGAAACCTTTTCGACGGAATTGCGCTTCCGGGAAGAACGACAATCCCGTAGGTCCTGCTTATTACGACCCCGCCGATTCCGCGGGTTCTTTGGGTAAGTCATGCATTCGATCTTGGCCGGCATAGTCATCTCCTCCCCCTCTTCCGAATTTCGCCTTCATTCTTTAGACGAAAAAACCGCAGGAGTCGAACGCTAGCAGTTAGCCATTACCTTATCCTTGCAATTTCAGCCAGATAGCTCTTAACTCTGGTATCGATACCTAAACTTCCCCCTGGGGTGGCGTAACCGACGAGCGATTGCCTGATAGCTTGCCGTTCGTCAGCGAAATTTATCACCGCACCTTAAGACCGACAATATCAATAGTCCGGTAAGCGATTCCGATATGGGAATAATGGTCGCCGGAAACCCTATTTTGGCAGGATGATGACGCTGCGTGGCTAAACGCGGGATCGATAACGATCGGAATTAAAAAAGCCTCTGGCTCCTCTTAGGAACCGAGGTTTTTTCTTTTGTAGTCCTCCGCTTACAAACCAAAGATTTCGCGAAACTCCTTAACCACATCTCGATACTGCGCCCCGGTTTCGCTCGGCGCGGTCGTGAGTTTCAGTTTCGATTGCTCCATCCGCGGCGAGAATGCTTCCACGTCAGGCCGCGCTGGAATCCGCCTGAGCGCGCGCAAGCGCTGTTGCGCAGGCTTGGACAGAAGAAAGTCGATGAACAGCCGCGCCGCGTTCGGATGGGGCGGTTTCACGCTCAAACCGGCGGAGTTCAACGTCACCACCAGAGGATTGACGGTATTCACCCATTCGATGGGCGCGCCACGCTGCTTCATCTCCTCGGTGCGGTGCGCGTAAACGACCGACACCGGAAACTCCCCCGCCGACATAAGCTGCGCGATCAGAGTGTGGCCTTTGCGCCACTCGATATTCTGCTTCGCCAGCGCGCGCATGTACTTCTGCGCCCGCTCTCTGCCCCAGGCCTTATGCAGCGTGCCGAACCAGGAATACTGCTCCTGGTCGATGGAAATCTTGCCGCGCCATTTGGGGTCTAAAAGATCTTCCCACTGCTTCGGCGCATCCTTCTCAGCGACGAGCTTAGTGTTGTACCCGATGGTCGCGTAGTTGGTGTAAACCGCCGTCCAGTGTCCGTTGGGGTCCTTGAATTCGGGAATGTAGCTCCTGGCTTCGGGCGATTTGTAAGGCGCCAGCATCTTGGCGTCCTGGAGCGCGTCGACTTCACTGATCGTGACGAGATCGAAGTCCCAGCGGCCCGCTCGGCTTTCGGTAAAAATTCGGTTCAGCGTCTTCTCGCCGCTGGCACGGAAAATCTCGCCTTTGATGAACGGATACTGTTTCTCAAAATCATCCAGGAGCGGCTTGGACTCCGTGACGTTGGTCGAGGTGTACCAAAGGATTTTGCCTTCCTTCTTCGCCGCCTCGATCTGTTTCGCGCGGTCGTCGGTTTGGCCATAGACGTTTACGGAAATAAAAAGGGCCATAACCAGGAATATCGGCGAACTAAGTCTCCGTAGCGACTCCTTCTGCATCATCGATCCCCCCCCCTTGTAGTGCTTCAAAAGCTAAGGCCAAGGTATCACGGAAACGGGCTAGGTCAAGAATACCGAAAGCAAATCTTGCGGTCGTCGGGTCGACCACGCTTCCCACTGAAGCTCGCGCTCCATGAAATCCACCACCAGCAGCGTCAACAGCGCCGCTGATTTTGGATTGCTATGCGTAAAAGGGCAAGTGCAAGGACGTCCGTTACAGCCAAGTGCAAGCACGTCCATTACAGTAACATGGTAGAAAACACTTCATGGAGGTGATCAACATGAGTAAAAAAGCAAGATTGAGCAAAAGCGGCGCGAAATGGTCATAGGGGTA
>JAUYJC010000478.1 GCA_030688735.1 Deltaproteobacteria bacterium | reverse complement strand
TTCGCGTCCGTGAACATCCGTGAAAAAACTTTCCGCGCGTTGCCCTCGGTGATCTTGTAACGTTCTTCGTCCGTGAGCCAGTCGATGGACTGAAAGATCGGCACGAGGTCTTCGAAGTTGCGTCCGGTCTTGGGATCGATGGCATTCACCGCGCCGAACATTTCGGTGGCGAAGAGCACGTTGTCCACGCCGACGCGTTTGATCAACAGCTCCATCGATTCTTTGTCATAGATCGCCATGTCCCAGTAAACCCGGCGCGCCGCCTCTTCGAACGGCTCGAGGCCTTCTCTGACATGCATGCCGCGCTGGCGGTTCCACTGGAAAGGGATCGCGCCGCCGCCGTGGGGGATGACGATTTTCAATTTCGGAAAATCCTTGAAAACGCGGGACTTCAGCAGTTCCACCGCGGCGGAATTATGGTGTGCGATGTAGTAGGCGTTGGTGAGATGCATCGCCGGATTGAGCGACGCGCTTGCATGGATCGTGCACGGGACGTCGAGCTCGACCATCTTTTCCCACAATGGATACCACCATTCGCTGCCGACCGACGGCGTGAGCGGCTCCTTGCCGGCGGCGACATCGGGATTGACGTTGCAACTGACGAAGCCCAGGTCTTTGACACAGCGCTCAAGCTCATCCACCCATTCCTTTGGCCCAATGCCCGGGGACTGCGGCAACTGGCAGACGGGAAAAATCTTATCGGGCCAGCGCTTCCCCACGCGGGCGATGAGATCGTTGCACGCTTCGGTCCAGTAGCGGCTCACCAGCGGCGAGCCGAAGTGATGGCCCATCGCCGACGCTTGAGGAGAAAAGAGCAAGCGGTCGATGCCCGATTCCTTCATGCGCTTGAACTGTCCGTCCATCGAGCGCTCCAACTGCTCCTCACTGATCTGGAGCTTTGCCCGGACGGGCTTGCCGAGATCGGTGATCTGCCGGCCCCGGTAGGCCGGCAATTGCAGAGGTGCGGTGGTGTAATGGGTATGGGCGTCGATGATCATAGGAGACCTCCTAGAAAGTTCAAATGGTTCAAGCCGTTCAACCGCTGCGCTCCGTTCAAACGTTGCGGAGCAAAGCGCAGCGCGATAACGGAATAAATCTCAAACGCCAAACTCCCACTGATTGTCAGCTTCACGCCGCTTTGCTATAGCAGTCTTCTACAGAGTGTTCAAAGCTTTACCCTAGGCCGCTCTTGATTTTTTACGACTTGAGCGGCTTGAACGATTTGAACGACTCTTAGGGAGTTAAAGATATGCCAGACATACCGCGCCTTAACGGTGTAATCAAAACCCTCGAGCAAGGTCAGACGGCCTTCGTCGCGTTTAGTCCCGTCGATAGCGAGAGCGCAGTGGCGCTGGCGGCGTCCAAGCTCGACGGCGTCGCCTTTGAAATGGAACATGCGCCGCTTGATTTTCCCGGACTGCGCCAATCGCTGCAATTTATGCTCGACCGCCGTCAGATCGTCGAGGGCGCCACGCTGGCGCCGGCGGTGACGCCGATGGTGCGCATCCCGCCCAACGGCGGCGAGATGAACCAGTGGATCGCCAAGCAGGTGCTCGACATCGGCGTGTTCGGAATAATTTTCCCGCATGTCAGCAGCGTCGAAGAAGCGTGGAACGCCGTGGGCGCCTGCCGTTACCCGCGTTTGACCACCGCGCCGCTCTACAATCCGCCGGGCATTCGCGGCGACGCGCCCACACGCGCCGCTCGCTATTGGGGGCTTACGCAGCAGGAATATTACGCCCGCGCCGACGTCTGGCCGCTCGCGCCCCACGGAGAAATCCTCGTCGTCATCCAGTGTGAGGACACCCGCGCCATCGGCAATCTGCCGCGCATTCTCAAAGAGGTCCCCGGCATCGGCGTGGTGCTGATCGGCGAGGGAGATCTGAGCCAGGAGCTGGGCCATCCGCGGGAATACGATCATCCCGTCGTTGCCGACGCGATCAACAGCATCTTAAAGATCTGCAAGGAGCATAACGTCCTTTGCGGCCATCCTCACCCCGACGCCAAGAACATCGAACGCCTGGTCGCCAGCGGCTACCGCTTTCTTATGCCCTCGGCGGGCCGCTCCTTCGGCGTCTTGGAAAGCGGACGCAAGCTGGCGGGGAGAAGTTGAGTTGAGCGGGAAAGTGCGGTAGGCAGTACGCCAACGGGCCTACGCCGCGACCAAATTCGGAATATCTCTCGCAAAGGCGCAAAGGAAGAGCATTGTCATTTCGAACGAAGAGAGAAATCTTTCCTAGATCCCTCGCATTCGCTCGGGATGACAGGCCTTGGGCCTGTCGCTTAGCGTCTTGGCGCTCCTTCGACCAGGCTCAGGACATGCTTGGCGAGATCAATATCAGAATCCGAGAGTTTTCGACTCCTGGCTGCACCGCGTTGTGAGCTTCGTGGTTAGAAAGGAATTTCACACATGCTATTGCCGTTTCGCGAATTCTTGGATTTCGGGCCGACGCCTTATGAAAAACTCCAGGCGAAGGAAGGGATTCCTATCGTCAAGGGTAACGTTGTTTCTGACGTTACGACGCTGGAGCTGGGACGCTGGGAAAGGATGGGGGCCATGGGATGCTATCTCAACCTCTCCCATCAACAGCTGACCGACGCTTACGTCTGTGAGATTCCGGCCAGCGGCGAGACGCTGCCGCAACGCCATCTGTTCGAGGAAATAATTTACGTCGCCAAAGGCCGCGGCGCCACGGCCGTGTGGCAGGACGCGGGCGCCAAGGTGACCTTCGAGTGGGGCGCCGGTGCGATCTTCGCCATCCCGCTGAACGCGTCCTACCAGCACTTCAACGGCTCCCGCGACGAACCGGTCCGCCTGTTCGCGGGTACCACCTGCCCGCGCATGATCAATATGTTTCACAACGAGGATTTTATCTTTCGCAATCCGTTCAACTTCCGCGACCGCTTTCACGACGCCGAGGATTACCTGCGTTACAACAAGCATGTGACCGACCGCACCTGGGAGACCAACCTGGTTCCCGACGCGAACACTTTCGCCCTAGACGATTTTCCCATGAAGGGCAAAAACGTGAAGCACATGCGCTTCACGCTGGCGGACACTACCTACGGCTGCCACGTTTCGGAATATCCGGCGGGCTGCCGCAGTACCTTTCACCGTCACGGACCGACCGCGGTGATTATCGTCACGCAAGGGGAGGGCTTTGTGATGCTGTGGAAGGACGGTGAGCCGCGCCAGCGCCACGACTTCAAAGCCGGCACGGTCTATTCGCCGGACGACCTCATGTGGCATGGCCACTTCAATACCGGCAAAGGCACCATGCGCCATTTCGCGATCCGCGGCGAAAGCCCCAAGTACAGCCACGACCGCTTCCGCAATCCGCTCTGGACGATGATCCCGATGAACGAAGAGCCACCGGAGATTCACCGCGAGTACGTCGAGATTCTCGCCAAGAACGGCGTCCAGGCCGCGGTGTCGGTGGTAGAGGATTAGGCAACAAGCGTTGGGCAACAGGATTGCAAACCTGTGGCACGCCGTTTCAGAAAAAACCACCTACCCCAGCGCGGCAGAGCCGCAACCAAAGAAGCAATCATAATATCACCGCAGAGACGCTGAGTTCGCAGAGTCGGAGTATTTCTCGATTAAAAACAGTTTCCTCCGCGCCCTCCGTGTCTCCGCGTGGGTTCTCTTGTGGTTCCGTTCATTTCGAATAGCCACTGGAACATTTGCGCAGGCTGCGCAAATGTTGAAGTATAGTAGTACGAAGAAAAGATCATTCCCGCGGCTCCGGAAACGGTGCGGTGGCGTGGCTTTTCAGGGGGCACAGTAACTTTCTACTAGCCGAGACCAGGTCAGTTCTTCGATCCAGTCGGGATTTGTTCTTTGCTCTTAAACCTTGCTCGGTGCGCTCGCAGCAGCTTGAGAAAGTCCTGAGCGACGGGGGAGAGCGGTCTGGTCTTGTGATAGACGATAAAAGTTTTGCCTTCCAACCCTTCTACCGGAAGCGTCAGTTCTTTAAAGTCGCCTTTCTTGAGGCTATGCGCAATCACATCCTTGAATAGAATCCCCACACCCATTCTCCGGCGCACCGCGACCTTGACTGCCTCGGGCGACTCGCAGTGCATCACCACCTTAAGCTTTACACCCCGGTCTTTGAGACGGCGAATAAACTGCGCGGTTGCTCCGTCGCCTTCTAACGGCTCTCGAACAACAAAACCATGCCGCACCAGATTTTCCCAGGTCAATTGCTTTTTTTCGGCCAGAGGATGACGGTTGGCGACGAACGCGACCAAAGACTCGGTGCGGTAGGGTTCTACCGCGAGACGATGGTTCGAGGTAGGATTGCTAACGACGGCCAACTCGACTGCTCCCTTGAGAACCAACCGTTCTATGTTGGATCTATTGTCCGTGCGCAACTTGAGTTCGACCTGAGGGTGGCTCTTTCTAAAACGAGCTAAAAGCGACGGTAATAAGACCGCTGACGGACTATAGCTGCCGCCTACCGTGAGGGACTCTCCCCTCGTTGCAGTCGCGCTGCCGAGTTTCGCTCTGAGACTCTCGATGCGGGCGAGAATGGCTTTCACCTCTTTCGAGAACAGATGTCCTGCCGGCGTCAGTTCGATGCCCTCACCACCCCTTGTGTAGAGCTTTGCCTTATAGTTTTCCTCCAGGAGTTTTAAATGCCGGGTTACGGCCGGCTGGCTAATGGAGAGTTCTTCTGCGGCGCGAGTGACATTACGGTGCTTTGCCACTGCGGCAAAGATCGTGAACTGATCCTGGTTCATAGAGCCAGCCCCCCAAAGCGCGTGCGTAAGGCGTAAGCACAGGGAATATGGGCCATGGAGGCACAGAAAATCAAGGGGATGGGGAACGGGCATAACGAATCGTTATAAAACTTATAAAAATATTCTATTGGACATGGCCCGAGCGCGGCGATATGGGTTAAATGCGATTTTATGGAAAGGGGGGCGAGGGTGGCGCCTTCCCTGAAGAGCATAAAGTTAACGACCCAATAGAGAAACGCTAAGCTTTTTCTCAGGGGGGAACCAACAATGGGAGCCAGCGGCTTTCGCGAGTTTTATCGCAACGCGCCACTGGCTTTTTTTATGCCCAGTTTGGGACCAGACGACGATCGACCGCCTGTGGGTAACGACCCAAAGAGAAGCGATGATCGAATCCGGCCCGCCGCCGGCAACAAACGCGCCGGCAACTCAGCAAGGAACGAGTTCTTCCGATCGGAAAGCGAAGGAGCCGGCCAAGAAATAGAACCGACAAAATTATCATCTTGATGTTCCTGGGTCGTGCGGCGAGGAGCAAGGTGTGAGGCGAGAAACGATGGACAAAGGGGGAGAGGAGCTTCGGTTTTTTTTGAAACTTTTGAAGGTGAACTAAAGGCAATTCATCGCCATTGGTTAAGATTGTGGATTTCGTTGGCGATGGGAAGGGCAGAGGCGACAAGGTTATCAATGGCCAAAACAATTTGGGTCCGGCTCATGTTCTTGCTTACGTCTTTATACTCGTAAATGAGCAAGATGCCTGAGTGTGTACGATTCGTCGCTAGCCATTGATGATGCAGGTCAATGAAGTCATCGGGATCTTTGGTCAGCAATGTATAACCATGATGCGCAGCATAATCGAGGTGCTCTCTATCCGAGAGACCTGCGGTTCCAGCGATACGTGGCGTGGAGACTTGATGGCCCGCTTGACGCAGGAGCGCTGCTAATGTGTCATCGTCGGCGCAATCGTCCAAATAGAGCGACAGGTGCATCGGCCCTAGAGCGGGCCTTTTGCGTGGA
Organism: Deltaproteobacteria bacterium; assembly: GCA_030688735.1. Classification (GTDB taxonomy): domain Bacteria; phylum Desulfobacterota; class Binatia; order UBA9968; family UBA9968; genus JACPFE01. Next base: position 438 of record JAUYJC010000478.1, on the reverse strand, counting down.
GCCGTTGACCCTCTTGTTCGGTTTCAGCATCGACCAGAGCCTTGTTTCGCTGGTAATAGTCGAGTGCCTCAAGCACCGCTTCCACCGGCAAGCCGAAATTCTTGGCCGTCTGTTCTGGCGTTTCTCCCTCCCGCAACATTGTCGCCACCAGGTGCCAGACGTGCATGTTGCGGCCTTTGATCCAGAGAATTTTGCGCCACCGGTGTGGGCGTGGCTCAAGGTATTTATAAGCAGCTTCGGTTTGCGTCCTCATTATATTAGGCAATTTAACATGGCGGAGATGGGGTGACAAGTTTTCCGACGGAAAATTTCAAGATAGATGTCGCATTGATTGTTCAAGGGAGATTCTCTGACGGTAGATAATCACTGTTCATTTTGGGACGAAGCTTGGAGCTTCGATGCAATGATTGTAACAGATCATCGCGCCGCGGATTTTCA
>JAUYJC010000473.1 GCA_030688735.1 Deltaproteobacteria bacterium | reverse complement strand
ACCGCGACCCCCGACTCTGAAACTTTTCCACTGCCGCTCTGCGAAACTCCTCCGTTCGTTGTTGACTCACTTCCTTTTTCTCTCTCTCGCCCCGCTTTCCATTTGTTCTCGCATGCGACATCTATCCTGACATAGGGGGGTGGTGAGTTCGGAGATAAGGGGTCGGAGATAAGGGTCGGAGATAAGGGGTCAAGAGCCTTTCCGGAAAGGCTCCTGACCCCGTCCGCTGCCTCAGCACTCAGGACTCGTTACTCAGGACTGTTACCTGATGACCCTATTCGCTCCCACCAGCATGTTAGGCGGAACCGTCAGACCGATCTGTTTACCTGTTTTCAAATTGATGATGAACTCGAATTTCAAGGGCAGCTCCGCTGGCAAGTCATCAAGCTCGCCAACCACGAGTTTTTTCCTGTCGTAGTTGGATTCCGGTTGGGATGCCGAGGCGTCGGCCGCGTCCCTACGGTCGGTTCGAACCAGTTTTGCGTCATTTGGCTTTGAGAGGAAACCTTTCGGGGTGAGCGATGATTTCTTCGCTCAAATCGACGTCGAGATCGGGCCAGTAGAAGTGGCCTGGCGTCGGCTCTTCCACGTTTAGAATTTTCCCCACTGGCACATCCTTAAACCAAGGGAAATGTTCATAAGACATGAACAACTCGCGGTCGCCAGCCAACAGCCAGACGCCATGATTTGAAACGTGCGTAACTTCAATCGGGGAAGTGTTCTTCCCATGCGCGCTCAAGCTCATCGTAGTGCTCCTCGATAATCTGCTCGATCTCCTTGATCTGGCTGCGTGACAAGCGAGAATTTCTCGCCAACTCGATGTCTGGTTCCAACCAGAATTTCGCCTCGCCGTCGCCGCAGTATACGTGGACATGCATCCTCGATTCCTCACGGGAAAAGAAGAAAAACCGATAACCCTTTTCGCGAAAGACCGTAGGACTCATGAGTGTAATGATATCGCAAAATCCAAATAACAGATAGAACTCAACGTATTAACTCTGACCGTTGCACTAAGCTATCTTCTTCGTCTGCTGAGTGTTTTGCCACGTCTGTAACTACTTGCGCACGAGCTCGGCGCGCCGCCAACCACACCGTCGTCAAAATAAAAAACTTGCCCTGAGCCCTTCGACTCAGGATAAGCTCCCGCGACGGGTCTTGCATTGTCTGTCTCGGCCCGTTTGTTCCTTAATCTAAAATCCAAAAGCGGCCCCGCAGACGCAAATCTAAAATCACTGAATCACCTTGGTCGCCTTCATCAGCGTCCACTGTGGAATCGTCAGGCCGATCTGCTTCGCCGTCTTTAGATTGATCACGAACTCGAACTTCATCGGCTGCTCCACCGGCAGGTCGGCAGGCTTGGCTCCCTTCAGGATTCGGTCAACGTAATATGCTACGCGCCGGTAGCTGTCCGCTTGGTCCACCCCGTAGTACATGAGCCCACCGGCATCTACAGCTTCTCTTATGGCGTACACCGACGGTAACCGGCTCTTTAACGCAAAGTCCGCAATCCGATTTCCGTTAGCAGTCATTAACGAGCCCCCGGTCACGTAGAGTCCAGCTGGGCGCTGCTTGTTTAGCGCCGCGAATACCCTCTCAAAACCATCCGCAGCTCGTACCTCCCAAGGCCGAACGGTCAACCCTAGCGCACGCGCCGCGACTGGGAGATCCTCTTTCACTTTGGGTACAGTGCCCGCAGTGGCCGGATCGTAGAGAACCGCGACACGGGCAAGTTTGGGAACGGCTTCTTTGAGCAGCTCCAGCCGCTTCCCGCCTAGTTCTCTGCCAAGGTTTGTAACGCCGGTGACGTTGCCACCGGGACGGTCAAGGCTTTCAATCAGGCCTGCCTCGACAGGATCGATGCCACCGCCCGTCATAACGATGGGAATCGTCTTGGTCGCATTCTTGGCCGCCCGGATCTGCCCTGCCCCTCCTACCAGAATGATATCAACCTTGAGACGCACCAGCTCGGCCGCAAGTTCAGGGTACCGATCGCGCTTCGCCTCCGCATATCGGTACTCACTGGCGATGTTCTGTCCTTCTATGTAGCCAAGCTCGCGCAGAGCCAGCCGATCTCCTTCGGCACGGGTGAACTCACTAGTTGGGTTGGTCGCCGATACATACCCTAACCGAGGGACTTTCTTCGGCTGCTGCGCCTGGCGAGAGAAGCTGTAGTCAGAAAAAAAGTTGCCAGTCGCCGGATGGCGGTTCTTCTATTCATCTGTCCTCCACAGTTGAGTGCTGAGTCCTGAGATAAGGGGTCAGGAGACTTTCCGGAAGGTCTCCTGACCCCGTCCGCTCACTCAGCACTCAGGACTCGTTACTCAGTACTATCATCAGATCACTCCGTCCGCCCGCAAGCGAAGGCGTCAACTTGAACGGTCCCAATATTATGATTGTCCTACCCTCTATCAGATGACAGCGAACGACTTCAACTTATGTGTTAGGGAGCGCCATGCGACCAGCTACTTGGACTTTTCATCAGTTGACTCCAACTACTCGATAAAATAGCGTTGGTTATCAGGGAGTGAGCAACGCTTTCATGACCGTAAACGCGGGAGAAGACCGGCGCATCGACGTGCACCACCATGTGGTGCCGCCGCAGTATGCGGGCGACTCCATGCCGATCAAACTTCCGGATACGGCAACCCAACTGCGGACCATGGACGGCTGGCGCATTCAAACTGCCATTACTTCGCTGACTCCTCGCGTGCTGATGGCGAACTCCCATCGATTGCGCGAGGTCGCCCGAACCTGCAACGAGTTCCAGGCGCGCATGCTGGGTGATCATCCCTCGCGCTTCGGCGCATTCGCTCTGCTGCCGTTGCCAGACGTTGAAGGCGCGCTGAGGGAATTAGCGTATGCCCTCGACGTATTGCGCCTCGACGGCATTGGTCTGTTTTCGAGCTACGATGGGCGCTATCTTGGCGATCCGTCATTCGATCCCGTCTTCGACGAGCTTCATCGGCGCAAGGCGATTGTCTTCATCCATCCGACCCACTGCGAAGCGCCGGCGGAGACGAACCTGGGAGCGCCGCCCTTCGTCGTCGAATATGTCTTCGATACGACCCGCGCCATCGTCAATCTGATCTTTACCGGCACGCTCAAACGCTGCCCGGACATCCGCGTGATCGTCGCCCACGGCGGCGGTGCCGCGCCGTTTCTGGCCCAGAGAATCTCGATGCTCGAAGGGCACCGGCACGCCCGAACCGTGACCGACGTGATCCCGACACTCCGGTCGCTCTACTATGAGATTGCCAGCACCACTGCGCCTTACGCGCTGCGCTCGCTACAGGAGCTGGTCGGAGCAACGCGGATTCTCTGGGGCTCCGATTTGCCGTTCGTTTACGGCGAGCGGCTCAAGGCGGAGGTCTATCATTGGCAGGATTATGACGGTTTCGACGACGACGCCCGGACGGCGGTGGAGAGAGAAAACGCGCTGGGACTTCTTCCGCGATTCGCTGCGGCAGCTGATGACTTAAGCGCGCAACGATAGTAAAGTTGGGGTGGAGGTCACGTTTATGACTGCCAAGAGAACAAAAGTTTTTGTGTCCATGTTTCTGCTCACCATCGCCTTAGGCTTGGATGCGCGGGATGGATCGGCCGCGGAGGGGACGCGTTTTCTGGCGAGCTACGGCGGCACCGCCGGTTACCAGCTTCCGCTGTGGGTCAATAAGGAACTGGGCTTCAGCAAAAAATACGGCGTCGATCTAGAAATCATTTTGATCCAGGCCGGCTCGCCGAACATTCAGGCGCTGCTCGGCGGCAGTCTTCAGCTCACTCAAACGGCAGCCTCGTCGGCGGTGATAGGAGCGGCGCGCGGCGCGCCGGTGGTGATCGTTGCGACCTTGGAAAACAAGCTCCCGATCCTGCTCATCTCCCGCCCCGAGATCAAGGAACCGCACCAACTGCGCGGTAAAACCATCGGTATCAATCGTTTCGGCGGCTCCAACGACGCCGCCGTCCTTATGGCCGTCAAAGCTTGGAAAATGGATCCCAAAGATATCACAATGCTGCAAACCGGCGGCGCGGATGGCGGCGCTGCTCAGCAAAAGGGTCGATGCCACCGTGCAGTCCTATCCGGAAATTTTCCAGGCGCGCAAACTCGGCATGAACGTGCTCGCGGACATCGGCGATTTTGGTTTCTATACCAACACCTCGAACATCGTCACGCGCTCCTATCTGCAACAGAATCGCGCGGCGGTCAAAGGTTTCATCAAAGGGCAAATCGAGGGCATGCACTACGTCAAGACCAACAAGGAGGGAAGTTTAAAAATTCTCAAAAAGCACCTCCAGGTTACTGACGCGGAGGCGGTCGAGGGGACCTACGAATTCTTCGCCAAGCGACTGCCCAGATCGCCGCGCACAGAGCCGGAAGGGATAAAGAATATCTTGGTGTCCATCGACGCCGGCGATAAAAACCCCGCGGATTTTATCGACATGAGCCTGATCGACGAAATCGAGCGGGAAGGTTTCATTAAGAAACTCTACGGAAACTAACCGGTCGGTTCAAATCGTTCAAGCCGTTCCAATCGCGGGGCTCGCGCAAATTTTTCGGACGTTGAAGGCTCTCGGATTCGGATATTCCTCCCGCCAAGACGCAAAGACGCCAAGTTCGGAAGAAAAATATTCTCGTGCCAAGCATGTCTTGAACTTAACCGAAGTGACCCCAAGCTCACCAAGTGAGACTCGCTGTCATTTCGACCGAAGGGATAAATCTTTCTTAGATCCCTCGCATTCGCTCGGGATGACGGGCCGAGACTCGTCACCTTTGCGCCTTCGCGCCTTTGCGGGAGATCTTCCGGCTTTCAGTTGCGGCTCTGTTGCCCTGTGTCCTTCATGGTGAGTGGATTTGATTACTTTTCTCCCCACAGCTTTTTGAGAAAGCCGCTGTCCCGCAGGTCAGTGAAAAAGCGCGGGTCGTAGAAATCTTCCGGCTTGGCGGAGGCGGCCTGGGGCATAGACTTGCTTATCAGTCCGAGAATCAGCTCGATCCCCTTGGGATCGACTTGCAGGGTTCTTTCGACCGCGTGCGATTCGGATTCGATCGCGTAGGCATTGATTTCTCGGTCCTCGACCTTGGTGTATTTAGCCACGATCTGATTTGTGCCCTCACGGTTGGTCAGAAAGTAGTGCATCGCCTCGGCGTAGGCGCGCGTGAACTTGATCAACTCCGGTTGTTTGCGCTCTACCGTATTGCGCGCGGAGAGGAGCACGGTCGCCGCGAAGGGAATCTTCATCGCCGTGATATCTAGGATGACTTTGAAGCCCAGTCGCTGGGCAAACAGGTCGTGGGGCGTAGAGGTAGTGATCGCGTCGACCGTCCCGGCTTTGAGCGCGGGAACGCCCTGGCCGATGGTGCCGAGCTGAATGTAGTTCAAATCTTTCAACGGATCGATCTGGAAACGGGAGAGGGCGGATTGCGAGAACATATCCGGGTTCGAACCGATCCGGTCGATGCCGAGCCGCTTGCCCTTGAGATCTTGGACGGTGGCGATTTCCTTCTTTCCCACGATGGCTCCGGTCATGCGATTTTTGGTTTGCCCGATCATGACCAGATTTTTAGCACCACCGGCGATCGCTCGTATCGGCGCGAAGCCGCCGATCACGCCCACATCGACCTCGCCGGAAAGAATCGCGGTCGTGCCCAGGGGACCGGAAGCGATGAAGACGAGCCTGACGTCCAGCCCCTGCTTCTTGAAGAACCCCGCTTCCTTGGCGATCCACATGGGCGCCATGGAAACCACCGGCGCGGTATAAAACGCCGTGAGTGTCTGGGTCTGGCCCCAGCCCAGATTGACCGGAGCGATGGATACGAGAACGGCGATGGTGCATAACGCGAACGCTTTACGGAGAGTTGCCATGATGATCTCCTCCTTGCAATGGAAAATGTTTAACACGGTCCATCATCGGGCTGCGTCAGCCCGGATCAAACGGGGCGGATTATAGCACGGCAGGGGACGCTGGCAATGGAAATATTGACAGGCTGATTTGCAGGTGATAACCGTGCGGCAACCTAACAACGCCGGGACGTTCGCCAAACCCGCCCGACTGGAGAGTAAAATATGAAGTCCTTTTCGTCACTCATGAGGAAATCCATGCTCTGGATTCTTTGCCTGGCCGTTCTGCTCACGACGAACCTGAGCCATGCCGCCGAGGGACTCCAAAAGCTACGGGTTGCCTACGCATCGATCACGGCGGCCTTCTCGATCCCCTGGATTGCCAAGGAAGCAGGGTTGTATCAACGCCACGGATTAGACGTCGAGCTGATCTATATCGCCAGCGGGCCGCGGGCGATTCAGACCCTGGTCGCCGGCAGCATCGACATTGTGGCGTTTGGCGGCGCGGCCGCCATCGACGCACGCCTTGCGGGGGCAGACGTGGTGTATGTCGCGATCCCGGTCAAGCGACTGATTTTTTTCACGGTAGTCGCGCCGCAGATCAAGGGAGTCGAGGACTTGCGCGGAAAAGTCGTCGGCGCGACCCGCATCGGCACCCTCACCGATTACTTTACCCGGGTTTACTTGCGTCAATCCGGGCTCGTGCCGGATCGCGATGTGACCATCCGAGGCACCGGCGGGTTGCCGGAGACGCTCGCCGCGCTGAAGGCGGGACAAATTCAAGCCGGAACTTTCGGCTTCCCCGCCGTGCTGCATGCGCAGGCCGCGGGCTTTCGTGTCCTGGTGGACTACTCCACCCTTGGATATCGCTATCCGCTTTCGACCGTGGCGGTGACGCAAAGCTTGATCCGCACGCGCGAGTCGGCGGTGCGCGGTTTTCTTGCGGCGTATGTTGAAGGCATTCATCGCTTTCGCACCGACCCCGCCTTTGCCATGAACGTCATCGGCAAATACACGCAGACGACCGACCGGAAGATGCTCGAGGAGACGTACAAGGTTTACGCTCCGGCTTTCGAGCGGGCGCCCTATCCGGAGCCTGAGGATCTCAAGCTTGCCATCGACCAGGTCAGTGAATTGAATCCGCGCGCCCGCGGCGCCGATCCGCGCGACTTCGTCGACCCCCGCTTCATCCGCGAAATCGAAGCGAGTGGTCTCATCAAGCGGCTTTATGGAGAGCAAGGGAAGTGAATAGAACCATACCTTGTATCCCAAACAATCTTTTCACCACGAAGCGCCCAGCGCGGCAAAGCCGCAACCGGATCTCGGAGTATCTCCCGCAAAGACGCCAAGGCCGCAAAGGTCGGAGAATACGGGTGAAAATCATTCGTAAGAATTTTTATCTTTCCCCTCCGTACTTGGCGACTTTGCGCCTTGGCGGGAGTAATTTCCGACTCCGAGTGCTTTCAGCTTCCAGATCATTTGCGCACGCCGCGCAAATTTTGAACTATAGTAGTACGAAGGACGCGAAGGTTTCGGACTCTCGATATTTTTAAACTTCTTAACTTCGTGCTCTTCGTGACCTTCGTGGTAAAAGTTGCATTTTCTTTTTGGTTGCGGCGTAGCCGCGCTGGGTCCTTCGTGGTGAGCTGTTACCGTGCAGGTTAATGTCATCGGCGCCGGCCCGGCCGGCCTGTTATTCTCGCTGCTGATTAAGCGGCGCTTTCCGCATTGGAGTGTTTGGGTGTTCGAGCAGAACCCGCCTGACGCGACTTTCGGATTCGGCGTGGTGTTCTCCCGGGGCGCGCTTGAGTTTATCGAGCGCGACGTGCCGGATTTTCACGAGCAGCTCGTCCCGCGCCTGGAATCGTGGCCCATCCAGCGCATCGTTCATCGCGATGAGCGCGTTGACATCGACGGCAACGGCTTTTCGGCCATCGGGCGGTTGCAGCTCAATCAATTCCTGCAGGAACTCTGCCGCGCCGCTGGGGTAAGCATCGACTACGAGCGCCTCATCGAGTCGCTGGACGATCTGCCTGAATGCGATCTCCTCGTTGGCGCCGACGGCCTGAACTCTTTGGTGCGCCGGGCCCTGGAAAAGGAATTCGCGCCGCAGGTCGACTGGCTCACCAACCGCTTCGCCTGGTATGGCACCCGGCAACTCTTCGACTGCTTGACCTTGACCTTTCGCGCCAACGAACACGGCGCCTTCGTCGCGCACCACTATCGCCACAGCTCTACGATGAGCACGTTCATCGTCGAGTGCGACGCCGCGACCTGGCTTCGCGCCAGGCTCGACCGCATGTCCGACGAAGAGAGCCGCGCCTATTGCGAGCGGGTTTTCGCGCCGGAACTCGGCGGGCACTCACTGGTTTCGAACAAATCAGTCTGGCGGCAATTTCCGCTGCTTACCAACCGGCGCTGGTCGGTTGGTAACAAGGTGCTTATCGGCGATGCGCTGCGCACGGTACATTTTTCCATCGGCTCGGGGACGCGCCTTGCCTTCGAGGACGCTATCGCGCTTGACCGCGCGTTCGGTGAAGCAGGGGACAATGTGTCGCAAGCGCTGGCGGCGTTCGAGCGCGAGCGGCGGCCGGTGGTCGAAAAGCTTCTGGCTGCCGCCAATGCTAGCTCCTTCTGGTACGAGCGCATGCGGGAAAGAATGGACTTAAAACCCTGGGCGCTCGCCTACGACTACATGACCCGCAGCGGGCGCATGACCGACGAGCGGCTGGGCGAGTTGTCGCCGAAGTTCATGGCGCGAGTGGACGGCGAACGGGACCGGGTTTCGTAACCCACGCCGTCCGCTTCGTGGCTCGTGTTCGTAAGACGATCACGATCACGATCACGGATCACGAGCACGATGCAGCCGGCTACTCGATCTTATATCCCAGCTCTTTAGCCACTTCCCTCGCGATCTTCGCGTCGGCGATTTCCTCGAACGCGATCTTTTTGCCGGCGAACTGGCCCAACATCTGCAACGATTTCACGATCTTTTCCATGCCCTCGCGGGTGGGGACACCGTTGCCGCCGGAGGTCTTCCGGTAGTCCTCATAACTGTCTTCGGCGGTCTCCCGGTCAACCTTGAGAGCGCGCATGATGAAATCGGCGCTCTTTTCTTTCGACTGGAGGAGCATCCGCCGGGTGACTTGCATCGAGCGAACGACCCGCTTCAACTCGGCGGCCCGGCTTTGAATGGAGGTGTTGGACGCCGTCAGACCGCCCAACGGCATCTGAACATGCGCCCCGACGTCGAGCAGCTCGTGGAACCCTTTTCTTTTACCGAAATAAAGAGCGGGCGGATTGATCTGTGCCGCTTCGATCGTGCCGCCTTCCAAACCGGCCAGGAGCTGCGGCCCGCCTAGCCCGATAATGATGAAGCTCTTGGGGTTCTCTCCGACCGCTTCCAAAGCGATCCGCAATGCGACTTCCGACGTGCCCCCCAAACCGGTGACGCCGATCCGCTTGCCGCGCAGCTCTTTCAACGATTTGAACTCCGGCCGGGCGATGATCGAATAGATGAGTTGATCGGATGCGAACCAGACGGCTTTCGACGGCAAACCGCGCAGCGTGGCGGCCACCGAGTTGGGGCCCACCCCGGCCACGTAGTGAATATCACCGCTGGCCAAGGCGGCGTTCGCCGCCTGAGACCGCATCTGAATGCTTTCAACTTCGAGTCCGTTTTGCTCAAAAATTTTCCACTGCTGCGCCGCGAAAAGAGCGAGGCAGCAAATCGACGCGCTGGGGTAGGAAATTCGAATTTTTGTTCTGCTCTCTTGCGCCCGCGTAGGTGGCGCCCCCGCGAGTAGCAAGAACGCCAGGCCAAACACCGCCACCGAGCCAACCGTTCGTGTTTCGATCTTCTGTGTCATTGGTCCCTCCCGATTGATGTTCGCATGACCTCTTCTATCACGCCGCAACGATGCGGTTTGAAAGCTTGCCGATCTGGGGCGACGAAAGTTCGACCACATCGCCGATCTTGAGGAAAAGATTGGGCGCCTTTGCGCCTTCGGTTTGCCGGCGCGACATGTCGGCGGCGGTTCCCGCCGAAGTGCCGCCGGCGATGACATCTCCCGGCACAAAAGTGAAATCCTGTGAAAGATATTCAAGCACCTCGCCAAACGGCCAGATCATCTCCTGGGTATTGTAGCTCTGGCGCACCTCGCCGTTGATGCGGGTTTCCACGTTGATATTGCGATGGTCGAGCTCGCCGACGGCGATGCAGGGACCAATGGAAGCCGAGCCGTCGAAGTTCTTAGCCAAATTGTAGCTGATCGGCCGTCCTTGCGGTCCGCTCGAGCCGCCGTCACGGATGCTCCAGTCGTGGAATAGCGTGACGCCCCAAACGTACTCGTCGATCCTATCGGCGGGAATATTCTTGCCTCGCTTGCCGATGACGATCGCCACTTCGCCCTCGTAGTCGAAGCGCTTGGTGCGATTCGGATAGGGTATTTCCTCCGCCGGTCCTGCGACCTCATGAGGGTTTTTCCAGAAACCCCATTGGCCTTCGTCTCTGGCCATCCGCGTGATTTGTCCCAGATCGCCGGTGACGCCGGGACGTCCCGCCCACATGCCGGCGAGATGCGCGGCATAGTTGCCGCCGACGCATGCGATGCGCCGTTCGGGCCAGGGCGCGTGAAGCTTTACGCTCTGAACATCACAAACGAAAAACTCAGCTCCGGACTGGCTCGCATGCTCAACGGCGCGCGCTGCGTCTTCGAGCGCCGCTGACCCGCGCAAAATAAAATCTTCTAAACACGCCGGAACCCTTTCATCGGCGTGCGCTTGTGCCTTCGCGTCGCCGCGCTGCTCGCGCAGATAGTTTGCCAACGCGCGATTTAAGTCAATGACCCTGTCGCCTTGCCAAGCGCCGATGCGGCGCTCTGGACCGAAAAGAACGATCTTCATTCCGTTTCTCCCGAATGGTATTCAACTCTTAACGCTTTGAACTTTTTGAACGTCTTGAACGATTTGAACGGTTCAAGTCGTTCAAGACGACGGCCGTTCCGCACTATTCGAAATATTTCGGTCTGGTTTATGCTGCCGTACTGCATTCGTTGCTTCCAAGTCGAGCGTGAAGCGCCGTCCTTGCTGCTGAATCACCACCCCAAAATCTCGCTTGGCCGCTTCGAGCGAAACGTACCCGGAGCGAACGTCAGCGAGAACTTTTTGCGGATCGCGCTCCAACGGATTGCAAAATCCGCCGCCGCCACCCACCTCCACTAAAAAACCGTCGCCCGCTTCGAGCACGACGTGCCCCGGAGTTTTTCCTGTCGCCAACTTTTGCGTCGAACCGTCTTTGCGCAAAACGCTGAAGCGGTTGGGCATCGCGTCCTTGCCGCCGTGCAGACCCCAGGGCGCGCAGATCGTGCGCTCCATCGCCGATTGCACGCTGCCGGGCGAGCGCAAGCGGACTTCCTGAGCCACGCCCAGCCCGCCGCGAAATTTTCCCGGACCGCCGGAGTCCTGGCGCAGTTTTCGGTACTCGATAAGAATCGGCCCTTTGCCTTCGCCCGCTTCCACCGGCGTGTTGTGCGTGTCGCCGTCGTTGATGCAAAAGGTCGCGTTCTGGCCGTCCCGATCGCTCAGCGCGCCCCAACCGCCGCCGGAGAGAACCGACGGAAAATGAAATGCCCGGCCGGTCTTGGGATCGAGACCGAAGGTTCGCGGCGCCGCGAGGTCCGCATGTTGCCCCGCCATCACGTTGTCGGGGCAAGCCGGCGCGAGCGCCTTGAATATCGTGTCCGCCACCGTCATGGGCACGGTCATCCAGGTGCGCACCGGCGCCGGTTTGGTCGCGCTCACGACACGGCCCGGCGGCAGAATGATCTTCAGCGGCCGAAACGAGCCCTCGTTGATCGGCAACAGCAGCGGCGTGGTTAAAAACTTGAACGCGACCTCAGACGCCGAACGGCCAGCGGTCGAGCCCGAATTATACGGCCCCGCGACCTGCGGGCTCACGCCGCTTAGATCGACGGTCATCTCCTCGCTGCGCACCTCGACCCGGACTTTGATCGGAATATGCTTGCCGAGATTAACACCGTCGTCGTCCATGAACGATTCAGCTTCGTAAATCCCGTCGGGAATTTTCTTGACCGCCGCCTGCGCCAATTTCTCACTCTGGTCGAAGATCAGCTTGATACTTTCCTTAAACGTCTCCGCGCCGTAGCGTTTGATCAACTGCGTGAGACGGCGCTCGCCGGTGCGGACCGCCGCGATCTGCGCGCGGAAGTCGCCCATGGCAAATTCCGGCAGCCGGCAGTTGGTGCGAATAATCGCGGTAAGCTCGGCGTCCTGCTCGCCCCGTTTGAATATCTTTACGAACGGCATTTGCAGCCCTTCGGAAAATACGTCCCGAGTCACCGCGCCGAGCACGCCGCCGACGTCCTGCCAGTGACCCATTGAAGACGAGAAGGCGATCAGCTCGCTGTCGTGGAAGACCGGCAGTGTGAAAATCATATGGTTGAGATGGCTGCCCATCACCTGCGGATCGTTGGTCAGTAGGATATCGCCGGGCTCGATATTCTCCTTGCCCCAATGGCGAAGCTTCGCCCTAATCGCGTCCGACAGCCCGCGGATGAACATCGGCAACCCTAGGCCGATGGAGATGGTATTGCCGTCGGAGTCGAACAGGCCGACGGTGAAGTCCTCGGCCTCGTAAATGATCATGTTGTAGGCCGTGCGCATGAGATTGGTCTTCATCTCATCGGTGATCGCCACCACCGTGCTGCGGATCACCTCAGCCGTGAAGGCATCAACTAATGAATTCATCGGCCAACTTGGATTCGTTGCTGGCTTTTGTCGTTCAGTTACCATGATCACCGCGGAGCGTGGATTCCCGCGCCGGTCACATAGTCGTAGAGATTGGCGACGTTCAACTGCATCACCCGCGGCGCCATGCCGTCCTGGCCGACGTCCATGGGGTATCTGTCGGTCATCGCCGTGAGGTTGGCCAGGCATTCATCTTTATTCATCCCACGAGCGATGCCGCCGCGCACGGTCTCCACCCATTCCCGGATGAACGAGCCTTGCTCGTCCAGATATCTCTTATCGCACACCGGGCCGTGGCCGGGAACGAATGTGTCTTCGCGCAGCGCGCGCAGCGATTCGAGCGCTTTGAGCCAATGATCGGGGTTGGCTTCCTGGAGCCAAGTCTGCACCTTGCAGAAGATATTGTCGCTGGTAAACACGATACCTTCTTCCTCGACGATCACCGCGGCTTGATACGGCGTGTGGCCGGGCATATGGACCATGCGGAAAGTGTGGTTGCCCACGTGCAAGGTCATCTCGCTCTGAAATGTGATCACCGGCGCATTGGGTTTGTAGTTTTCCAGAAGTTTCGGCTCCTCCGGTCCGAAGGAGGCGACGCGCGCGACATGCGCGGCCAGATCAGTGCCCAGGATGCGCGCCCGCACTCCTTCGTGCGCCATCACGGGAACGTCGAAGAACGCGTTGCCGGTCCAGTGGTCGCCGTGGGGCTCGGTGTTGAGGATGTAGCGCAGCCGGCCGCGCCACTCGATTTCCCCTTTCAGCCGCACCGCGTCGCTCGGCTTGTGCGGCGTGTCGATCAGCACGATGCCGTCCGCAGTCGTCACAAGGCCGTGATTGGCGCCTTTGAGTCCGGTCTCGACGAATACGTTGGCGGTTAGCTGTTTCATGGGTCATCTTTCTAAGGTCATACCGGAAAAGATATTTTCTCCCGCAAAGGCGCAACGACGCAAAGTTCGAAAGAAAAGAATTTATCATGTAGGGGCGCGATTTATCGCGCCCCCAGACTTAACCTTAGCGCCTTTGCGCCTTTGCGGGAGATACTCCGAATCCGAATTTCTTCATCAAATCTGCGTGCGCCGCAGTTCCAAAGTCGCGTCCATGTCGAGTTCGAAGCGCCGTCCGTGCAGCGTGATTGCCACGCCGTAATCGCGCCGGGCCGCTTCCACCGACACATATCCAGAGCGCACATCGGCGAGCACGTGCTCCGCTGGACGCTCCAGCGAGCTCCAGAATCCGCCGCCGCCGCCGGTCTCGACCGTAAAGCCATCGCCTTTAGCAATCTCGGTCGGGTTGATCTTGCCCGTGGGAAAGCGGTCAATCTTGCCGTTTTCGCGCGTGATAAAAATTCGGTTGGCCAGCGCGTCCTTGCCGCCGTTGAGTCCCCAGGGCGCGCACATTGTGCGCTCGACATGGGCGTGGATCGTCGCCGCCCTGCGCATGCGCACCTCGTTGGACACTCCCAGGCCGCCGCGAAATTTTCCCGCGCCGCCGGAATCCTGGCGCAGCGCCCGGTGCTCGACGATGATCGGATTTTTCGCTTCGGTGGCTTCCACTGGCGCGTTATGCGTGTCGCCGTCGTTGAGGCAGACCGTCGCGTTCATGCCGTCCTCGTCGTGTTTCGCACCCCAACCTCCGCCCGGATGGCCGATATGCGACCAGAAAAAACGCCCGGTCTCGGAATCGAAGCCATGTGGGTTGACCGTGCAGAGGTCGGCGTAATGGCCGGCGATGGTGCGCTCGGGACAGGCGGGAGCCAAGGCTCTAAAGAGCGTATCGCACACGGTCATCGGCACGGTCATCCAGACGCGCACCGGCGCTGGTTTGGTCGCGCTGACGATCCGACCCGGCGGGAGAATAATTTTCAGCGGCCGAAACGAACCCTCGTTGATCGGCAACAGCAGCGGCGCGGTGATGCATTTGAATACGACCTCGGCGGCGGAGCGACCGGCAGTGGGCCCGGAATTATAGAAGCCTGCCACCTGCGGGCTAACGCCGCTCAAGTCGATGGTCATCTCGTCGCCGCGCACCTCGACGCGGACCTTGATTGGAATATGCTTGCCGAGATTGACGCCGTCGTCGTCCATGAACGACTCGGCTTCGTAAATGCCGTCTGGGATCTGGCGCACCGCGGCGCGCGCCAGTTTCTCGCTCTGCTCGTAGACCAGGCGGATGCTCTCTTTGAAAGCCTGGTTGCCATAGCGTTGGAGCAATTGCATGAGCCGCCGCTCCCCGGTGCGGATCGCGGCGAGCTGCGCGCGCATGTCCCCCATCGCGCGCTCCGGCACGCGCACGTTGGCGCGGATGATCGAGGTGATTTCGGGATTTTCTTTTCCGGCGCGGAAAATCTTCACGAACGGGATCTGCAAGCCCTCGGAGAAAATATCCCGGGTCACGCCGCCCAACTGCCCGCCGATGTCCTGCCAGTGCGCCATCGAACAGGAAAAGGCGATCAGCTCACCCTCGTTGAAAATCGGCAACGTAAATATCAAGTGATTGAGATGGCTGCCCATCGTGTAACTATCGTTGGTGAGCAAGATATCGCCGGGCTGGATGTTTTCCTTGCCCCAGAAAGCGATCTTCGACTTGATTGAATCCGACAGCCCGCGGATAAACATCGGCAGACCCAAGCCGATGGAGATCGTGTTGCCGTCGGCGTCGAACAGTCCGACGGTAAAATCTTCGGCTTCGTAGATAATCGTGTGGTACGCCGTGCGCATCAGATTGGTCTTCATCTCACCGGTGATGGCGACCACGGCACTGCGGATTACTTCGGCGGTAAACGCATCCACGCCGGTTCGATTACTTGCCTGTGCTACGCTCATGAAGCTCCTCGTATCGTCACGACCGCGCAGTTAGTGCTGAGTTATGAGTGCTGAGTGCTGAGTTCTCGATCCGAATACTCAGGACTCGTTACTCAGGACTCAGGACTACCGTTCCCTCCGAGCTCCATCACCAGATGCCCATACGCATTGACTGTCACCGTGTCACCCGGTTCCACCACCGTCGTCGAAGCAACCTCTTCAATGATAGCCGGACCGGTGATCACATTGCCCTTCAGCAACTTCGTGCGGTCATAGACCGTCGCTTCGAGCGCCCCCGACCCTTCGAAGGTTACCGAGCGTGTGCCCCGGCGTGAGGCGGCCAGCGGCGTCGCCTCGCCCTGAGGAATCGTTGGAAACTGCGGCTTTCCTAGGCGGCCGATAGCAGAAACGCGCAGGCTCACAATGTCCGCGGATTCCGCTTGCGCGCTGTGACTGTAACGCAGCTCATGGGCTTCGTCGAAAAGCCGCTTGAGCCCCGCACGCGAGCTTTCGTCGCCCACGCTGGCCGGCACGCGCACCGCCACCGCATGTTCCTGGCCGACGTAGCGCATGTCGGCGGCACGCTCGAATACGATTCGATCGGTGGGAATACCGGATTCCTCGAGGGCGCGACGCCCCTGGGCTTCAAGCTTTCTGAATTCGTCCTCAAGCGCGAACATTTCCAAATCATCCATGCGCGCAAACAACGTCTGCACGGTGTCGCGCCGCAGATCGGCCATCAGCATGCCGAGCGCGGAGAAATGGCCTGGCGCGTGCGGAATGATAATCTTGGAGATGGAAAGCTCCTTGGCGACCGACGCCGCGTGCAGAGGCCCGCCGCCTCCATAGGCCACCAGCGTAAAATCGCGCGGATCGAGGCCCCGTTCGAGAGTCACGTGGCGCACCGCGTTGGCCATCGCCGAAGTGGTAACCTGTAGCATTCCCGCAGCGGCACGCTCGATAGTCACGTTCAAAGGTTGCGCAAGACGTTCATTCAGCGCTCTCTCCGCTGCACGCTGGTCGAGACGCATTTCCCCACCGAGAAACCGCTCCGGCGAAAGCCGGCCAAGAATGACGTTGGCGTCGGTGACCGTCGGTTCCGTGCCGCCTCGGCCGTAGCTCGCCGGACCGGGCTCGGCGCCGGCGCTGCGCGGACCGACGTGCAAGCCGCCGCCCTCGTCGAGCCAGGCGATGCTGCCGCCGCCGGTGCCGACTTCGACGATGTCGAGCACGGGAATACGGATCGCCAGCCCTTCGTTATAGCCGCCGATAAAATAATCGGGTGAAAGACTTGGCACGCCGCGCCGAATCACGCTCGCCTTGGCGGTCGTGCCGCCCATGTCGAAGGCGATGGCGGCTTCGAGGTCGAGCAGCTCGCAGAGCGCCATGGTGCCGACGACGCCGCCGGCGGGCCCGGACTCCATCATTTGAATGCACTGGCGGCGCGCCAGCTCGACGTCGGACAGGCCCCCGTTGGACTGCATGATCAGCAGGCTGCCGCCGAACTTATTTTCGCGCACGCGCCGTTCGAGATCGCCGAGATATTGGCTCACTTTGGGACCGACGTAAGCGTTGGCGGCCACCGTGGATGTGCGTTCGTATTCGCGGTACTCCCGCGACAGCTCGTGGGAAGCGCTGACGAACAATTTCGGATCGGTCTCGCGCAGGATCTCGCACATACGGATTTCATGCTCGGGCGCGCGGTAGGAATGAAGAAACAGCACGGCGACCGCCTCGAAGCCTTCTTCTTTGATAATGCGCGCGAGTTCGCGCGCTTGGTTTTCATCGAACGGCGTGCGCACCGAGCCGTCGGCGAGCATGCGCTCGCTGACTTCGAAGATATCTTCCCGCGGCACCAGCGGCCGGTGCTTGCGAAAGCGCGGGTTAAACGATTCCGGCCGGTTGATGCGGCCGATCTCGTAAACGTCGCGGAAGCCTTTGGTCGTCACCAACGCGGTCTTGGCGCCCTTGCGCTCGATGATCGCGTTCACCACGACGGTCGAGCCGTGAATCAGCGTCTCAACCCGATCCAACGGCACCGCTGCCTTGGTAAAACCGTCCTGAACACCGCGCGCCAGCTCCGCCGGCGTCGACAGCGCCTTCGCCAGCGCCAACGAGCCCTTCGCCTCGTCGAAAACGACGACATCTGTGAATGTACCGCCGATATCAACCGCGACTCTCAATTTTTCGCCCCTCCCATTAACGGAACCACCTTAGCCCGGTTCCAAATGTTCCAGTCGTTCCAAAAGTTCAAGCGGGTGGACAAAGCGACGCAAACGACTGTATTTCTTCCCACGATTGGAACGTCTCGAACAATTGAAACTACTGGAACTGGCAGGCATTGCCTGCCCTACCCGCATCTGTGGTTCGCCAGATACTCCCCCAACCACTTGTTCCAGGCGTCATCGATGACGCGAATCGCGCTCAATTGCGGGTCCGCGCCGTCGATGCTTTCGACCAGCGCCACCACTCTGAGATCGACTCCGGCCAGATGCGGATCGGCGCAGAAGTTATCGCGGATCATTACGGTGCCTTCAGTTTGGAGATCGGCAAGCGCTTGTTCCATCTCTTCCTTGCCAACACTTGTTCGCTCAAGTGTCGCTGCCAGTTCGGTCGTGAAGCGCGCCTTCTTCGCACGATTGCCCAGCGCATCGATGACTGCTTTCTTGGCGTCGGTCAAGCCTACGGTCGATGTTTCGTTCATGCCGTAAATCTACTCGCTAACTCCGAGAGGACCAACGATCCTCCATCCTCGATCTTCGATCCTCGGCTTTCCACTCCAACCCCTTGTTCCGTTTCTCACCACACTTTGCGGCCCAGGCTCTTATGGGTGCCCCTTCCGTCATTGAGAATCCGAGGTGGCGCCATCCGCCGGCGCGCCTCAGATCCTCCCCTCTTCTTTGAGCTTGCGCGCGATTCGTTCCGTCAAATCCTTTTTCGAAACTTTGCCGAAGGGCGAGAGCGGGAAATCGTCGAGGATCTCCAGGCGCTCCGGCAGCTTATGCTTGGCGATCTCTTCGTTCATGAGAAACGCGACGAGTTCTTGAAGTGTCAATGCCGCGCCCCGGCGCAGGATCACGCAAGCGCACATGCGCTCACCGAGCACGGGGTCGGGCATCGGCACGCAGGCGATGTTCTGTACCGCCGGATGCATGAGAATGAGGTTTTCTATTTCCTCCGCGCTGATCTTTTCGCCGCCGCGGTTGATTAAATCTTTCTTCCTTCCCTCGACCACGTAGTTTCCCGACGAATGGCGCCGCATCAAATCGCCGGAGCGGTAAAAGCCGTCCGTCGTAAACGCCCTGGCGTTGTACTCCGGCACGCCGTAATAGCCGCGCAGCGTGTACGGACCGCGGGCGAGAAACTCGCCGATTTCGCCGGGCGCGACCTCCTTATCGTCGTCGTCCACCAGCCGCACTTCGTCGTCGGGGCTGACCGGACTGCCGACGGTCTCCATCCGCACATCCTCGGGATCGTTAAACCGGACGAACATCAGCATCCCTTCGGCCATGCCGAAGTTTTCCTGCACGGTAACGCTCGGGATCAATTCTTTCGTTCGCCGGCGCACCTCCGGCTGAAGCCGCTGCCCACCGCTCTGGATCACCTGCAGTGACGAGAGATCAAACTTTTTGATCGACGGGTCGTTGATCAAACGGATCAGCAGCGCCGGCACCAGGGCGATATGAGTGACCCGGTGGCGCTCGATCAGCGCGAAAACATCTTCGCTGCGCGTCGACTGCGCCAGGACGACCTTGCCGCCGTGCAAAAAATAACCTTGCAGGCCGGGGCAAGCGAGCGGCAGGTTATGCGCCAGCGGCAAGACATTGAGCAGAATCTTGTCCGGTCCGACGCCGGTAGCCGCCGCCGCCATTTTGGAATTGTAAATGTAGTCGTTATGCGTGCGCGGAATGAGCTTGGGAACGCCGGTGGTGCCGCCTGAGAGCTGAAACAGCGCCGGGTCTTCAGGGTCGATGACTATGCTCTTCAATTCTTGCGCTGCACCCTGGCTGGGTCGCTCGACCAGCTCGCTCAGAGACAGAAACCCCTCCGGCGCAGCTCCCAAGACGATTCCCAAACGCAGGGTCTTGCTCGAATCGCGGATTCTTCGAACGAGATCGCGGTAGTCGAAATCTCTGGTGGTATCCGGCGTCGCGCAGGCCACGGCGCCCGACAGCTCGACAAACTGGCTCATTTCCCGGAAGCGGTGCGTCGGCAGCGCCATGATCGGAATGCAGCCGATCTTCTGCAGCGCGAAGTAGAGATAGATGAACTCGACGACGTTGGGCAACTGAACGACCACGCGGTCCAGCGGCCGGAGCCCTGCGTCCAAAAGATTCAGCGCCAACTGCGTGGCGCGCCGGTCAAGCTCGGCATAGGTAACCTGGCGGTCGCGATCGATGATCGCCACCCGGTCGGCGTGCCGGGCAAAGAGTTCGTCGAAGGTCTCCCGCAGCGAACGATCTTCCCAATAGCCCTTGGCGCGGTAGCGCGCGGCAAATTCAGGGGGGAATCGAACGACTCCGTCTAGCATTCTATCTCCTCGCTGCGCTCGTCGCGTTCAAAACGTTCCATTCGTTCCAGCCGTTCAAGACGTTTGAAGAGGTTTAAGTTCACCGCGAAGACTTCACTCGCGCGACCTCTGAGGACGGTTTGAACGGCTTGAACGTTTTGAACGATTGGAACTCTTCGTCTTCACGTTGAACTTGAAAACCCGCCGTCGACAATAATAATCTCGCCGGTGACAAAATGGTTGCCGACGATCAAGCTCATCATGCTCTCGGCGACATCGTCCTCGGTGCAGCAGCGTTTGAGCGGCGTGTACTTGGCGCGCCGCGCCATCAGCCCGTCGTAGTTTTCCGCCAGGGTTCGCTTCATCCATTCGCCTTCGATCCATCCCGGCGCCACCGCGTTGACGCGAATCTCCGGCCCAAGGGCGTTTGCCAGGGTCTTCGTCAGATTCGCCACCGCGGCTTTGCTCGCGGCATAGGGCAATGGCTGGGCGCTGGGGCGCAGGCCGGCGATGCTGCAAGTGTTGACGACGCAGCCGTTGGGCGATTTTTTTAACAGCGGCGCGGCGGCCCGGGTGACAAGGAACAGTCCGAGCACGTTGACGTTAAAGACACGGTTCCAATCCTCGACTTTCATGGCTTCCATCTTTTTCGGCTCGACGTCGACGGTCGTGCCGGCGTTGTTGATCAACACGTCGAGACGCCCGAACTCTTTCTCCGTCGCCGCGACCATGGCGCGCACGCGCGCGTCATCGCTCACGTCGCAGCGAAAAAGCAAAGTTTTAGCGCCGGCGGCCTGGGCCTGCTGCGCGGTCAGCTTTGCCGCTTCTTCACTGTGGCTGTAGTTGATCACCACATCATAGCCGTTCTTCGCCAGGGCGACCGCCGCGCTCCGGCCGATACCCGTGGCGGCTCCGGTCACAAGTGCTGCGGGTCTTTCACTCTTCATTGGTTCACCTGTTGGACTCGCCGAACGCTACGACAAATTCAATAGCCGCACGGCGTTCTCGCGCTCGATCTTCGCTCGATCGCCGGTTGAAAGCCCGACCTTATCGAGCTGCGGAATCGTGTAGCCGAGACCGACTTCCGGCGGCGAGATCGGATAGTCGCCGCCCAGCACGATGCGGTCGGCGCTCATGCAGTCGAGCGCGCAGCGAATCGCCGAAGCATCGGCAGTGTGCGTGTCGACGTAAAACGCCTGGCAGTATTCGGCCACGCGGCGTTGCAAATATTCGGGCAAGGGTTTGTTCTGCTGCTCGTAAGCGCGGCGCTCGAAAAAATACTGCTGGTCGAAGCGGCCCATGGTGAAAGGCAAGAAACCGCCGAGTTGGCACAAGACGAATTTCACGCCCCACCAGCGGTCGAACACGCCCGCGGTGATCATCTTGACCACGCACAGCATATCGTCGAGCAGAAAGCCGACCCCGCTGTTGAGATAACGGTTGTTGAGACCGAGCGCCTGCTGCCAGGCTTGCGGCACCTGCCCCGGGTGAACCCAGAGCGGCATGTTCCACCTCTTCGCCCGTTCGAAGATCGGCTCGTAGACCGGATCGTCGAGGGCCCGTCCATCGACATTCGTCGAAAGCGAAACACCGAACAGACCCAACTTCTCCACCGCCCGGTCCAGCTCGCGCAGCGCGACCGCGCCGCCGAATGGGTCCACCGCCGCCGCCGGCACAAACCGGGTGGGCGCGACGCGACAGGCCTCGGCGATATAATCGTTGACGGTCTTCACCACCTCTTCCATCGGCAGTTTTCCCGTCTTGGCCGCGGGCACGAGCAGGTTGCCGTAGTTGATGACTTCCTTTTCAACTCCGAATTTATCCATCAGCACCAGATGGCGCTCCAGCGAGTTGAAGCCCTCGTCGGCGTAAAGGCTCCGGCCCAGATAAGTGCCGGCGGCCCACTCGCGCAAAACGTCCATGATGGTCTTCGGTAGGCAATGCGCATGGCAGTCGATTAAACCCATATATACTCCCTGCTCTTTCTTTTCATTTGGGTCTTCCGGGATTAGTATGAAAAATTATTCACCACAGAGACACGGAGTACGCAGAGTTCGGAGTATTTTTTAATCAAAAACTCTTTTCTCTGCGACCTCAGCGCCCTCCGCGGTGCAATTTCCGAGTCCTTACACGGAAATAGCATTGGCCAGGTTAGCCACACAGAAGCCTGAATATTCTTTCTTTTCAGTTTCCCAGCGAGGATAGCTAACACCGCGCCCTCTTTTATGTCAACCAATCTCAGCGCAGCCGTGACGCCACCAAAACCAACAGCGCGCCGATAAACATACCCATGACCGGTCTCTTGGTTTTATGGGCTATGAAAATAGTCGCGGCCAAGGCCAGCCCGCGATACGGAGCCGCGTCGGCGTCGAAGCGCGCGCCGGTCATGAAGAGCGTGATTGAAACGATGCTGCAAATCAAAGCGTAGGAGAGATAGCGCAGCAGCCGATCCCATGTCTCAGGAAATGTTTGCCCGACAAAAAACAGTTGCGGCAGTGCGCGCATGGCGAATGCCATCAGGCCCATGAACAGAATAATTTCGACGCGGGTCATTTCCGTGCTTCTAAACCCCACCCCAGGATTGCCACCAGGATCGCACTGACCAGCCAGCCCCATCCGGGGCTAATCAGCGCGCCGGGAACCGCCGCGAGCAAACTCGCCAGACAAACGAGCGCCACCGCCCGTTTGCGCATTTCAACGGCCAGCAAGCCGGCAAAGTAGCCGGGCAGGATGAACTTTAACGCTTCTTCAAATCCCGGCGGAAAGCCGAGCGCCACACCGTAACCGATTCCCGTGCCGGCAATCCAAACCAATAAGCTGCTCGCGCCGACACCGACAAAGAAAGCAAAGTTCCCGTGACCGTCGAGGGTTTGTACTTCGGCGGCATTCGATTCCCGTTCTTTCTCGAATTGCAAATAAGGCACGATGAAACTGCTCGCACTGACGACATGAGAAGCGAGCGCCAATGGCAAACGCTTCACGCCGCGAAAGAACGGCGCCAGGGTCATGCTCATCGGCAAGAAACGGAGATTCATCAGAAAGCCGGCGATCAGCACCTGGAGCGCCGACTTGCCCTCCGCCAGGGGAGCGAGCACCGCAAACTGCGCTGGCCCGGAGTAGACCACAGCGGACATCAGAAGAATTTCTTGCAGCGTCAGGCCGTGGGCCTGCGCGGCGATACCCCAGGCGATGGACGAAGGAACGAAGGCGATCCAGATCGGCACCGCGGCCCTCATCCCCTGGCGAAAACGCGCACTGAAAAGCATCACACTCGCTTAGCGGACTGGGAAAGAAAGATCAACGCTGGGCGGCTCTCAGTTCAATGTTCCGGGTCTAACCTTAGAACCCGGAACTCGGAATCCTAAACTCGACGCGCCATATTTTCGCCGCGCATCGCAATCATCTTTCCGACTTTGAAATCAACCTAATCATAGTGCGGGCTCAAGATGGCGGAGTGGCGGCGGTGGATGCAAGAGCCACCAAAAGATAACAGCCTGGCCCAGGACTGGACAGAGTTGACATCGTCTTCGCTTTGGAATAACGGAAAGTTTGGGCTGGCTAGGCAGAGAAGAGAATGGTCAAGACTATCGACGACATCGTTAGGAGCGTTACATGACCAGACGTCCAGGCGATAGGACGCCGGAACCTCCCGGTGGGCGCGCAGCGGAGCGGCTGCGGATGTTCGAGGAGGCGCGCCGCCCAAAAAAGGTCCCTCGGGATGTGAAGAAAAGAAGATCTGCAAAGACGCGAAAAAAGACGCGCCCGTAAAAAGGGGGGGGTATAGTCCGATGAAGAGCAATATCGAGACAAAGATTGAGCGGCGCACCAAACAGATAAAACCCAAGTCGCCTCTCGGCGGCAAAGCGCTGCAGCGATTATTCTTTTACCTCGGCAAGCGCGATCCTACGCTCAACGATGATGTCGTATCAATCGTTGCATAAGTATATGCACTAGTAGACAGCGTTGGCAGCATACTGGGTGTCAGGAAGCTGAAAGAAGGAGAGGACAAGATCGGTCGACCTTTGGATTGAGAGCAGAATCGAAAACAGAGCCGCTTTGAACTC
>JAUYJC010000472.1 GCA_030688735.1 Deltaproteobacteria bacterium | reverse complement strand
GATGCTTCTACGGTTAGCTCAGCACGACCAGATTTCGTAGGGGAAGCGGCGCTTTCCGGGTGGAAATCCCCAGTAAGTCTGGAAGGCGGCCATCGGCTTGCGTCGAAGGTCATCGTGCTGAGTCAACCGTAGAAGCATTTATCTTTTTATGGGAACAGCTCGCTTCTTCCCGTGCCGGGCTGGCGGTCCCAGCGGGCTTCGAGGCTGCGAAAATAATTCCACGCCCGCTGTGCGCGGCGCTCGAGCGCGATCTCGGCGCCGAAGGCGCGGCACTCCTCGGCGGTCATCGTGCCGACTTCGCCCAACGTCGCTGCTTGAATGGTTTTCTTCGTATCGTCTTCCAAGACCAGAGCCCCGTAGAGAACTTCCTGAAGATTTTGGCCGACGACGACAATGCCGTGGCCGCGCAGCAGGGCGGCGCGCTTGTCGCCGATGACCTTGCGCAGGGCCTCGCCGCGCTGGGGATTGGTGATCAGTTGCGCTTCCGGGTAGAGCGGCACCCCGTCGCTGAAGATCGCGCCCTGCAACGTCACGGGGCGAAATTCGCGTTTAGCGATGGCGAAAAGGGTTGCGTGCGGCGTGTGCAGGTGCGCGACGGCGAGAGCGTCGGCGCGCGCTCGATGGAGAGCGGTGTGGATCGGCCACTCGACGGGCGGGCCTTCTTTCCCTTCCAGGGGCTTGCCGTCGAGGTCCGTGGGTACCATGTCCTCCGGGCGCAGACTGCCTTTGTCGGAACCCATGCCTGGAGTGATCAAGACCCGTTTAATCTCGGGTTGATATACGCTCACATGGTCGAACAGGCCGATCATCCCCTGCATCGCGAAGATGCGGGTGCAGATCGCCAGTTGTTCGCGCAAATCCTTTTCCGAGGGCATCGTCCTGTTCCCTGAGTTTGGGTTGCGTTGTTTCTATATCGCTTCTATTCAGGACCAATAGCGGTAGATGAGCCGCTTCGGGTGGATGATCGCCAAGTAGAGCGCACGCAGTTTGCCGGGGATGCCGCAGCGCGGCGTGAAGAGATCCTTGATCATCAGGCCGAGCGGAACCCTATGCTTCGGGAATTTCGCGGCGCCGATATTGCGCACGCCGTACTTCTCCGTGCTCTCCTTGAGGACGTAAACCACACTGCCGCCGCCGGCTTCTCTTTCGCCGTAAGTGTAGCCACCCACGGCCTCGGCCTGCTTGCTAGCTTTGTCGGCGATCTCTTCGGCGAAACCGAAGTCGAGCGCGCTCACCGGGCAGGCCTGGACGCAGAAGGGCTGCTTGTCTTCGCTCACGCGATCGCTGCACATGGTGCACTTGCTGGCCTTGCCGGTGATGTGGTTCTTGGTGATCACTTCCCACGGGCAGGCGTGGATGCAGAATTCGCAGCCGATGCAGGTTTGCTGGTTGATGACCACCGGGCCTTCTTCGTATTTGGTAATCGCTTCGACGGGGCAGACGGCGGCGCAGGCGGCAAAGTCGCAATGCATACAACTATTGCGCGCCCAAATCGGCGACAGCCCTTCGAGCACCGGCGGCTCCATGGTGATCCAGTTGGTGGGGGAAAGTTCGTAAAGACTCGTGCGGTCATGCTCGTTCCAATCCTTGCACGCCTGCACGCAGTGGCGGCAGCCGATGCACTTGGTCGCGTCGAACAGAATGCTGCGCGGCTTGCCGTCCCTCAGCCGGGCCGTGGGAACGAGGTTGCCATATCGTTGTTTCAGAATTTCAATTGGATTTGTGGCCATGCGGCGTCCTTTCTGGAGTCACTCTTGCTGACAGCGACCTGTATCACTTCCCTTTTGCGTGCGTCAACAAGATTGAGACCACGACCACAGGGTTGCGAAGCTTGAGGTAATCGACGCACCAGTGGAATGCCGTAGACAGAATGATGATCGTCAGTCCAGCTGGCACCACTCCCTGAATTCCTCTAACCCGAGTCGATCGAGAGTTTCCTTGAACGGCCGTCCCGTCCTCTCGTGGCGGCCGGAGAGGTGGTAGTATTCGTATACCAAATCGGGCAGCCACTTGGCGATGGTGAAGCCTTTGTACTTACCGTCGGGGATGGGCTCCAGGAACCTCGGGCCGACGTCTTGCCAGTCGAAGTCGGCGATCCGGCCGCGCTGGGTGGCGAAGAGGCTCCTACTTATCTACGTTAATTGGTTCAAATTGTTCAAGCCGTTCAAAACGTTTGAAGAAGAAATCCTCATTTCGCGCCGAAGATGATTCCTATCGCTTCGCCGCCGTGCATCCGGGCTCACACATGGCCGACGAAGAGATCTTCAATCGGTAGCATCGTTTTCATCAGCCCCTGCTCGATCTGGTAACGATTGAGCGCGGCGAGCGTACGTTTTTCATTTTCGCCGATGACGTAGGCGTAGGGATCTTCGCCAAGGACTTCCCGCTCTTTGGCGTAGCCGGCGATTTCGTCCGCGGCCATGTAGGGCGCGGCGGCAGCGCGCGCATGGAAGATCCGGCGATGCTAGCGACGTCGATCTCGCCGGCGATCAGCGCGGTGACGACGACGTTGGAGCCAACCTGGATCCACTGAATCTCCAAGTTCTCCTGGGCAAACATGCCGGACCGCATGCCGACGAAGAGCGGGAGATAGCCGAAGTCTTTGGTGGAGAGAGCAACGCGCAGAAGCTCGGAGCGAGCCGGCTCCGGCCGGTAAACCAGCGCCAGCGCGGTGATCATGCAGACTAAGGCCAGCCGTATTCCAATTTGCCGCATCGCTTTAAAGATAGCCCTTCTCACGGTAGTACTTTTTCGCTCCTGGGTGCAGTGGAATGTTCAACTGGCCGGCTTCGCCGCCGCGGCAGAACTCGGACATAGACATCGGCCGTTTATCGAAATGATCCACCGGAATCCGTTTATGACAGAGATCGACCGACTTGGCCATGCCATAGGCGATCTGCGACGGCAGGTCGGCGTGGCAGAAAAAAGTCCAGCCGCTGAAATCGATGCAGCGAATATCTCGTTCGAGCTTGGGATAATGCTTGGGCGTGAGCATGGTACTTGGAAACCCGATCTTCGTCATGTGACGTTCGGCGACGCCGTTGATTGGCAGGAAGCGCATACCCGCGTCGAGCGCCAGGGCGCCCCAGCTTTTGACCCCTTCGTCGAAGACCGCATCGGCATTGCCGGTGCGGATCGCTTGTTTGCGCTCCTCGCTGCTGGGACTGGGAGCTTCCATCACTTTGCCGCCCCACCGCTCGATATCGCGCAGACTCATGCCGTCGGCCTCGAGAACTTCTTCGATGGCGTAAAGCGTCGTCTGGAGTTTGCCGCGACGGCGTGTCGAGATGCGCAGCGGATATTTCCGCTGTGCTTGATCGCTTCGAGGGATTCGATGCCGGTGTCTTTGCGCACGGCGAAAATCAGCCGGTCCCAGGTGGGGAAGACGCCGATGGCGCGCAGAGGAATTTGCTTTTTGTAGAAGCCGCGGCCGAGATAGGCCATGGCCGAAAGACCCACGGGGTTGCCGAAGCCGAAGTCATACTTTTTTGGTCCTACGAGAACCGCCGGGCCGGTGCCGCCGAGTTCGGAGTCGCGCTAGCCCATGGCGACGTCGAGCCGGGATCGTCGCGGCAGCTGCACATTGTTAAAAAAAGTCAGGGCGACGACGTTGGCGATGTCGACGCGCTTGGAGGTCGCCGCGATGGAAAGTTTGATCGGTCCGTTCATCTGCTTTCCTTTTTGCAGACAGGTTCGAGAAGCAAGCCGAGGATAGAGGATGGAAGATGGAGGATGGCAATCCTCGATTCTCGATCATCAATCTTCGATCCTCTGTGACCGGTTGCCGGCGTGATTTTCATCCTTAGCGCCGAAGGTGTCAAGTGGAACATGCCGATTATCACAGTTTGATTCCTTCGGTATGTTCTGCCTATGATCCGAGGCGTATGGCACAAACATTTTTTAAGGTTTTAGCGCCGCAGGACGCGCTTCGGTTATTGCTGGCGGTGGAATCCGTAGGCACGGAGCGTGTTCCGACGATAAAGGCGCGCGCGCGGGTATTGGCGGAAGATCTCTATTCCGCCGTCGATTTGCCGCACTTTCACCGCGCCGCGATGGACGGCTATGCGGTGAGAGCCAAGGACACGTTCGGCGCGAGCCAGAGCCTGCCGGCCTATCTGAAGCTTGCCGGCGTGGTCGAGATGGGCAAAGAGGCGACCCAGGCGCTTAATTCAGGTGAGGCGATTCGCATCTCGACCGGCGGAATGATGCCGCCACAGGCCGACGCCGTCGTCATGGTCGAGTACACCGACGAAACCGACGCCGGATTGGTCGAAATACATCGCGGCGTGTCGCCGGCGCAAAACGTCATTCAAATTGGCGACGATATCAAGCAAGGCGAACTGGTATTCCAACGCGGCCGGCGCCTCAAGGCGCACGACTTGGGAGCGTTGACGGGGGTCGGCATTTCTTCCCTAGCGGTCTTCAAGCGACCGCGCGTCGGCTTGATCTCGACGGGCGATGAAATCGTCGACGCCGACACCGAGCCGCGTCCCGGCCAGGTGCGTAACATCAATCAGCACTCGCTGGCCGGGCTGATCGAAGAATGCGGCGGGGATCTCAAGGATTGGGGCGTGATTCGCGACGATCGTGGCGATTTATCGAAGGCGATCGGTGAGGCGTTGGAATGGGGCGATCTCGTCCTGCTCTCCGGCGGCAGCTCGATGGGCGCCAAGGACATCGCCTTGGAAACCATTCTATCGTTTCCCAATTCAGAGTTTATCTTCCACGGCATCTCCATCGCGCCGGGAAAACCTACGATCTTCGCCCGCGCATGCGCCAAGCCGATCATGGGACTCCCGGGCTACCCCGTGTCGGCGCTGGTGATCTTCGATCTGTTTGGCGCACCGCTGATTCGCCGCTTGGGCGGTGAAAGCGCCGACGCCTTGCAACGCTTCTCCCGAACCGTGCGCGCAAGGTTGAAAACCAACATCGCCTCCCAACTCGGTCGCGAGGATTATGTTCGAGTGACGTTGGAGCGGCAATCGGATCGCCTGATTGCGACCCCTTTGCCCAGCAAGTCGGGCGCAATCTTTACCCTGGTCAAAGCCGACGGCATGGTGCGCATCGAGATGAATCAGGACGGGTTGGAGCAAGAGGAAGAGGTCGAAGTTATATTGTTTTAGTTTCAGGTTGCGAGTTTCGTGTTACGGGTTGGGGGATCGAACTCGAAAGCGGCCCCGCGGACCGAAACAGTAAACTCGAAACAAAATCAAGCCCATGCCTCGCAAACGTTATCTCAAGAAGACCCCCCTGACCGAGGCGCGAGCGCTTTTTCTGTCGACGGTCGATCCCGCTCGGCTCGCCGCGGAAGAAATTCCTGTCGAGGACGCCCTTGACCGGATCACCGCGGGACCCGTCTTCGCGAAAATCTCTTCGCCGCACTACCACGCTTCCGCCATGGACGGCATTTGCGTGCGCGCCGAGGATACCTTCGGCGCCACGGAGTTCGTCGGCAAAAAGCTCAGGCTGACGGATTCCGATTCGCCCGGCGCCGGGGCATTCCGGTACGTCGATACCGGGAACTCATTGCCGGCCTGGGCGAACGCGGTGATCATGATCGAAAGGGTTCATCAGGTCGATAGCAGCACTCTTGAGATTTTTGAAGCCGTGGCGCCGTGGAATCACGTGCGTTTGGTCGGCGAAGATGTGGTCGCCACGGAATTGCTCCTGCCGCGCTCCCACCGCTTGCGTCCCTATGATCTTGGCGCATTACTGGCCGCGGGGCACACGACGGTGCGCGTTAAAGCGCGTCCCATAGTGGGCATCATTCCCACTGGGGACGAGTTGATTCAACCGGGCGAAGAGGCCAAGCCCGGCGCGGTGATCGACTTCAATTCCACGGTGCTGGCGGCCTTTGTGCGCGAATGGGGCGGGACGCCGGTCAAATATCCGCGGGCCAAGGATGATTTGACACTACTCATACGGGCGGTGCGGCAAGCAGCCGATGAGTGCGACCTGGTAACGATCATTGCGGGCTCCTCGGCGGGCGAACATGATTTGACCTCCGATGTTGTAACCGAAACAGGAAAATTGTTGGCGCATGGCATCGATATCATGCCCGGAAAGCCGGCGGTGCTGGGGCAAGTCGCTGGCAAACCATTGATCGGTGTCCCCGGATATCCGGTCTCGGCGATCGTCGTCGCGCGGGAGATTTTGCGGCCGGCGATGGAAAAATTCCTTGGTTCCGCCGTCCCTACCTATCCCACTGTCCGCGCCATCGTGCCGAAGAAAATCGCCTCGCATCTGGGCGTCGAAGAGTTCATTCGCGTGACACTCGGTCGCGTCGGTGAAAAATTGGTCGCCGTGCCGCTCGGGCGCGGCGCCGGGGTGATAACGACGATGGTGCACGCGGACGGCTTGATGCGGGTTCCCAGTCTCGTCGAAGGATTAAATGCGGGGGAAGAGGCCGACGTGGAACTCCTGCGGCCGATCGAAGATATCGAAAACACCATCCTCTGCACCGGCAGCCACGATCTCGCCATCGGCGTTTTAGAGGATCAGTTGAAACAGCGCCATCCGGAGCTCAAGATCGCCGCCACCAACGTCGGCAGCCTGGGTGGTCTGCTCGCGCTCCAACGAGGCGAAACCCATCTCGCGGGCACGCATCTGCTCAATCCCGAAACAGGAGTCTATAATATCCCTGACATCAAGAGAACGATTCCTAAGGTCCCAGTTGTGCTGGTGCACCTGGCGCGGCGCGAGCAGGGGATTCTCGTCGCCCGCGGCAACCCGAAATCGGTTCGCGGACTGAAGGACCTGGCGCGACCAGGTATTCGCTTCGTCAACCGCCAAGTCGGTTCGGGCACGCGCGTGTTGTTGGATTACGAATTGAAAAGAATCGGCATCGATCCCTTATCGATCAGCGGCTACGAGAGGGAAGAGTTCACCCATATGGCCGTTGGTGTCGCCGTGGCGAGCGGCTTAGCGGACGGCGGTCTCGGCGTGCGCGCGGCTGCCAACGCACTTGGCCTCGATTTTTTGCCGGTCGCCGCCGAGCAGTATGATCTTTTGTTTCACCGCTCGTTCTTGGAATCCGCGCCGGGAGAGCTCCTAATGGAGATCCTGAATTCGGCGGCGTTCAAAAGTGCGGTGACGTCCCTGGGCGGCTACGACACGGAGAGTTGCGGTGACATTCTTTACCGCCAATAGGGGCCGCGCCAGGCGCCAATTTCTCAGCGGCTGACCAGCGTTTCAGTATTCCGCCTGTCCTTCAACCGCGTTCATTGCAGATTCTTACCGGACCGCAATCAGGTCCGTTGTCCGGGATTTGCCGACTTGGGGATGAGTTGCACAGTAACGCCCCGCGTTGTCCAGACTTGTCCAAAACGGCCATTCAAGGGGCCGTCCGCGTTTACAACTTCGCCTGTTAAAACAATGACTTAACCGTCCTCGCTTACTGGCATTGGCATTGCGTTATCGGTAAGCGGAGTAAAATCTCATGGACGAAAATCTTAACAGCATTCGGTTACTGACACTGAACGAGGCCGCGGAGCTCTTGCAGGTCTCCACGCGCACGCTACAGAGAATGATCCATAGCGGCGACATGCCCGCGTTAAAAGTCGGCGGCCAATGGCGCGTGCGTGAGGCGCAACTGCGCCAGTGGGTGGAAAATCGCGAAGGCTCGGCGCGGGCAACGGGACGGTCCGGAGGGCAATAGGACCTATTCTATTGGGCGACCGTTTCGCGAAACGCCATGGAGGCAAAGTCCGGATCGAGCCGGCACTGGCAAGGGAGCTGCGTTTTACTTTTCGATTCCGGCCGATTGGGAATCTATTTCAGAGAGGGAGTCATGATTAACCACCGTGCCAGAGAAATCCTGCTAGTCGACGACAACCCCAGCGACGTGCGGCTAACGCTTGAGGCGTTTAAGGATACAAAGCTTGCCAACAACGTAAGCGTCGCGGGAGATGGAGTGGAAGCTATGGAATACCTGCGACAAGTTGGCAAATATGCCGGCGTGGCAAAGCCGGACCTGGTCTTGCTCGATCTCAACATGCCGAGGAAGGACGGCCGCGAGGTCTTGGAAGAAGTCAAAAACGATCCGGACCTGAGAACAATCCCCATTTTGGTTCTAACGACCTCGAAGGCCGAAGCGGACGTTCTCAAGAGCTATGACCTGCACGTCAATTGCTATATGCAAAAACCGGTTGACTACAACGAGTTCGTTAGAATGTTGCGATTGATAGAAGATTTCTGGTTTACCGCGGTCGTGCTACCGCCGAATGGGCGCGTTCAATGATTGAAGCGTTGACCCAAATCCTGCTGGTCGAGGACTATCCGGCAGACGCCCGCTTGTTGCCCGAGGCCCTCAATAGGCTCAACAGGTTGGCGCGAGGCTTCCATGGCTAATTTTCGTCGCTATTTTTCGATCACCAGCTTTGTCAGCATGGTGGTAGCAGCTATCCTCCTAGCTGCATTCTATCGCTGGATTGCGCATAACGATCTGCTTGAACTGGGAGAGCGTCACAATGTTGCTATAACGCAAACATTTTCGAATTCCTTGTGGCCACGGTTCAGTTTATTCCTTCGCCGTACCGTCAGTCTCAGTGGCGATGAAATTAGAACTCATCATGACACCGCCGAGCTTCGTAAGGCGGTCCTGGCCCAGATGAAGAGTTTATCTGTACTGAAAGTCAAAATATACGACCTCACTGGACGGACGGTGTTTTCCACTGAGGCCCGGCAGATAGGCGAAGATAGAAGTAGCAATGCCGGATTCCTTTCGGCTCGGTCTGGGAAAGTGGCTAGCGAACTTACCCATCGGAATACCTTTAGCGCCTTCGAAGGTGAGGTTGAAAACCGTAACCTCATTGGAAGCTATATCCCTATCCGGCGCGGTGGTCCGACGGCTGCTGTAGAAGCAGTCTTGGAACTCTATTACGACGTGACACCCTTAGTCCAGAAAACCCGGCGTACTCAGTGGGTCCTGCTTTCCGGCGTCCTTCCGATATTAGGGCTTCTCTACTGCGTCCTCTATTTCGTAACCAGCCGCTTCGTAACCAGCCGCGTGCAACGCGCGCTGACGCAGGCGCTCGTTGAAAAAGGCGAGCTGGCTGAAGTTTTGGGGCAGCGGGTGGCCAAGCTTACGGCCGCCGAGGCGCGTTTACTCGCGCTGCGCGACGTCAACGTGGCCATTACTTCGACCTTGGATCTTCGTAGCGTGTTGACCACGTTGTTGGAAACCATCGACGCCGTACTACCCAATATGGCCCTGCAAATTTGGCTGGTGGAGAGGCAGAGCGGACAGATCGAGCGGGCGGCCTGTTTGAACATCGATGAAGCCGACTGGAAGGGGAGGAAATTGAAAGACACGCCCCCGCTAGTCAAGGAGGCGATGAGCACGAGGGCGCCGGCAGTGGCGCGCAACGTTCAATCCGATCCGCGGGCGGGGGACTCCGAGTACTTCCGACGACAAGGAGTGGTCTCCTACCTCGGAATTCCCTTGGTGGTTAAAGAGAGAGGCCTAGGGGTGCTGGTTTTTTTGACGAGGGAAGACCATCAGTTTACCAACGAAGAGATCGAGTTTCTTACCACTCTGGCAGGCCAGGGGGCCATCGCGATCGACAATTCCCAACTCTATGAACAATCGCGGATACAGGCAGACGAGCTGGAGAAGTCAAACGCGGCGAAGGACGAGTTTTTAGAGGCGCTAGCACGACAAAAAGAAGAATTATCGCGCCTCAACGCGGGATTGCAATGCGAAATCGCCGAGAGAGGGCGGGTGAGGGCGGAACTCGCGGCAAAAAACCGCGATCTCGAAACACTCCTCTACGTGACCTCGCACGATCTGCGCGAGCCGCTACGCGCCATCGAGAACTTTTCGCGCATGATCAATGAACGATACCGGGACCGCCTCGATGACAAAGGCCAGGATTTTTTACGGCGCGTGATGCTGGGCTCCCAGCGATTGAATCGCCTGCTCGACGATATCCTTGTGCTCTCGCGATCGCAGCGCATGGGGGCGCCCACCGAAGAAGTCGAAGGCGAAAGCATCGTGCTCGAATCCATTAAGCGCCTGGAGGGGAAGATCAATGCCACTAATGCCCAGATTCATGTGACGAAGGACTTTGGCGGGCTGCGGGTCGATAAAGTTTGGGCGACCCAAGCGGTCTACAACCTCATCGCCAATGCCCTCAAGTTTACCCGTGACGGCGAGCGGCCGGACGTTGAAATCGTGCCCTATCGGTCCAACGGGCTGGGTTCCGGTGTTATCGGCATCGTGGTTCGTGACCGGGGCCCCGGTATCGCGGCGGAGCACGTCGAGCGCATCTTTCAGCTTTTTCAACGAGCCGTAGGACGAGAGGTCGAGGGAACCGGGGCGGGGCTTGCCATCGTGCGCCAGATCGCCGAGCGTCACGGCGGCAGCGCTTGGGTAGAGCCTCGTGAGGGCGGGGGCTCGGAATTTATCATCACGTTCGGTCAGAGCAAAGATTCGGAAGGAGGAACATATAGTGGAGGCAAAGCCGATGGAGATTCTCTTAGTGGAAGATAGCGAAGACGATATCGTGCTTGAGCAAGAGGCTCTAGCCGAGGCCAAGCTGGTTAACGTAATGTCTGTGGTGCGGGACGGAGAGGAGGCCATGGCTTTCCTGCGGCGCCAAGGGAAATACCATAGCGCTCAAATGCCCGGTCTCATTCTTCTCGACATCAACATGCCTAAGAAAAATGGCTTTGAGGTGCTCAAGGAACTCAAGGCCGATCCCGCGCTGATGCACATCCCGGTGGTGATGCTTACCACGAGCGACAATGAAGCGGACATTGTCAAGTCTTACGCCAAGGGCGCTTGCTCCTACATCACCAAACCGATGGACTTTGACAAGTTCCGAGACGTGATCAAGCAATTTGCTCTTTATTGGGCGCTGATCGCCAGGATACCTGCTCAAGCGAGGTAAGAGAGATGCGAGTCCTTCTCGTCGAAGACAACGACGACGACGCCCTCTTGATTTGCGAAACGTTGTCTGAGACGGCGGTGGAAATCGAGCGGGTCGAAAGGCTTTCGACGGCGCTGGAACGGCTGGTCCAAGGATGCTTCGACGCGGTCCTGCTGGACCTTTCGCTGCCCGACGCCTTTGGGCTCGATACCATTGACCGTGTGCTTCGCCAGGCCTCCGGTGTGCCGATTGTCGTTTTGACCGGCCTCAACGACGAGGTGGCTGCGGTCAAAGCCGTCGAGCGGGGAGCGCAAGATTATTTGATCAAAGGTCAGGTCGACGGCCATTTGTTGGCGCGCTCGTTGCGCTACGCGATCCAGCGGCATAAAGCCGAGGAAAGCTTGAAAGAGCGCAACCGAGAACTCTCGGTGCTGCGAAAAATCAGCGAGACGATTTTGGGCTCTTTGGATCTGAAGATAGTCCTCGATCAGATTCTGGAGCAAGCGATGCTCAGCGGTTCCTTCGATCTCGGCAATATCCGCCTGCTCGACTCAAGCGGTGACAGTCTTGAGGTGGCCGTTGCCACGGGCTATCGAGACCCGAACAACGTCCAGAGCCACCGCAGGCTTTCCCGGACCAAGGAGGCTGCCCAGTCGTCTCATTTTAGCGGCCTGGTTTTCGAGCAGCCTTGCATCGAGGAGCATGTGCGAGCCTGTACGGGGTTGAGAACGATGAAAAAGGAAGGAGTCGAATCGTTTGTCCAGGTTCCGGTCAGGGCGGAAGGGGAGGTCTTGGGAATCATTCAACTCGCGAGTCGAACGCCGCGCAGTTTTAGTGACGAGGAAGTGCGCCTGTTGGAAACCGTCGGCAACCACATGGGCATTGCCGTGCAACGGGCGCAGCTTTATGAGGAGACCCGCAGGCAGGCGAGCGAACTGGAAAGAGCCAGCAAACTGCAAGCGGATTTCACCGCGATGATCGCCCACGATTTGCGCTCGCCGTTGATGAATATCACCGGGGTTGCGGAGGTCATGATCGAAGGCATGTTCGGCGATGTCACCGACGAGCAAAAGAAATGGCTGGAGAGAATTCAAGCTAACGGTCGGACTCTCGTCGATTTGGTGAGCGACTTTCTCGACTTTTCCAAACTGGAGTCCGGATATGTCGAAGTTAGGAAAGAAAGGGTCGATTTCTCCGATCTCATTCAAAGGACAATCGAAAATTTCCAGTTTTTAGCTCGCGAGAAAGGAATCTCAATCAGCGACGCGGTGGATCTGTCGCTTCCCGCCGTGCACGCCGATCCTAGGCGCGTAGATCAAGTTCTTAGCAACCTGCTGAGCAACGCCATCAAATTTACCGGAGAAGAAGGCCGGATCGAAGTGGGAACCGCGCTAGCCGATGCAACCGAGGTCAAAGTGTGGGTGAGGGACAACGGCGTGGGTATCCCCGCTGATGAGATCGGCCAGCTTTTCCAGAAGTATCAACAGGGCGGCAATGCGAAACGTTCAAGCCTACAAGGAACCGGTCTTGGTCTCGTCATCTGTAAGATGATCGTGGAAGCCCACGGCGGGACGATTTGGGTTGAAAGCGAGCCGGGACAAGGCAGCACCTTCTTTTTCTCGTTGCCCGTTAACCGCCAGGGAGCAACCGACGCTACACCGGCATGAGGCCGTGTTTTTTTCGCGGACGTTCTTCTTTCTTGTTACGGAGAATCTCCAAAGACTGGATGAGACGACGCCGTGTCTCACGGGGCCGGATCGCCGCATGGGCAAATTGTTTTGACAGCGCTTCCAGCGGGCCGTTGAAGCGTTCCTGGTACTCAGCAAGTTTTTCTGCGCGCGTCTTGGCCGGATCCGGCGACTGCTCGATTTCACGCCGGTAAAGCACGTTGACCGCTCCGCCGCCTCCCATCACCGCCAACTCCACCCCCGGCCACACCAGCAATTGATCTGCGCCCATTTCCCGGGTGCAGAGCGCCTGTTTCGCTCCGCCATATCCCTTGCGCAGGACAATTGTAATCTTCGGCACCGTCGCTTCGGCGTAAGCGTAGAGCATCTTGGCGCCGTGGCGGATGATGCCTTTCTCTTCCTGCTGTTTGCCTGGGAAAAATCCGGGAACGTCCATTAAAGTGATCACCGGAATGTTGAAAGCGTCACAGAAGCGAATAAAACGCGCCGCCTTGTCCGAAGCGTCGACGTCCAAGCTTCCGGCGAGAAACATCGGCTGATTGGCGACAAAACCGGCGGGGCAACCGTCGAGACGGCCAAAGCCGATCACCAGGTTGCGCGCGAACTTCGCTTTCAACTCGAAGAATTCGCCGTCGTCGACTATCGCTTTGATGACCTGAAGAATATTGTAGGCGCGCTTCATGTCCTGCGGGACGATTTTTTCGAGCGCGTCGAGGGCGCGCGCCGGATCGTCATCGGTGTTTTTTCTCGGCGGGGGTTGTTCGAAGTTCGACGGCAAGAATCCGAGCAAGCGCCGAATCATAGCGAGGCATTCTTCATCGTTTCCGGCGACTAGATCCGTCACGCCGGAAACTTCCGAGTGAATTTTTGCCCCGCCCAGTTCCTCCATCGTGACCGTCTCGCCGAGGACTTCTTTGATGACCGCCGGCCCGGTGATGAACATCTGGCTGGTATTCTGCACCTGCAGGATGAAATCAGTGAGCGCCGGCGAATAGGAGCCCACTCCGATGCAGGGCCCCATGATGGCGGAGATTTGCGGGATACAGCCTGAGGTGATGCTGTTTTCGAAAAAAATCTTCCCGATGGCCGAGGTGACCGACAGCCCTTCCTGAATGCGCGCGCCGGCAGAGTCGTTCAAGCCGATCACTGGCACGCCGAGCTTGCGCGCCGTCTGGATCACATAAGCGATTTTTTCCGCGTGCGCGCTGCCGACGGAGCCGGCGAGCACCGCGCGGTCTTGGGAGTAGACGTAAACCGGCCGCCCCTCGACCTTGCCGAAGCCGGTGACCACGCCGTCGGATGGAAGTTTCTTTTCCGCCATGCCGAAGTCGACGCACTGGGTTTCGGCGAGCATGAACTCTTCGACGAAGGTGCCGGGGTCGAGAAGCTTATCGATGCGCTCGCGGGCGGTGAGCTTGCCTTCGGCGTGTTGTTTGGCGGCGGCTTTCGGATCGGCGTCGAGGGCGATTTCTTCTAGAGCCGCAAGTTTCATCTCCAGCTCTTCCCTGGATTGCGCCATAAAGATTGTTCGTTTATCCGCCGACGATGCCCATTCCCTGGAGCACCGAGAGCATCACCGACGCGGCGATGACCGAGCCGATTTGCCCGCCCGCGTTGGCGCTCATGGCGTGCATCAGCAGATAATTTTTTTTGTTATACTTTTGTCCTTCTGCTTGCACGACGCGCGCCGACATGGGGAAGGCGGAAATGCCTGCGGCGCCGATCAGCGGATTGATCTTGCCGCCGGTAAGCAGGCACATGAGTTTGCCGAAAAGTACGCCGACGGCGGTGTCGAGGCAGATGGCGACAAAACCGAGACCCAAGACCAAGAGGGTCTGTCCGCGCAGGAATTTATCGGCTTCCATTGTCGCCCCGATACACAACCCAAGCAGCAGCGTCACGATGTTGGTAATCTCGTTCTCCGAAGCGCTTTTTAAACGATCGACGACGCCGCTTTCTCTCATCAAGTTGCCGAGCATGATCGTGCCGATCAAAGGGGCGCCTTTGGGCGCCAGGATCGAAGCGAAGATGGTCACGACGATGGGGAAAACAATCTTGGTGGTTTTCGAGATCAGCTGTCTTTTCGCCGCTCCCATGACGATTTGTCTTTCCTTATCGGTGGTAAGAGCGCGCATGATCGGCGGCTGAATCAGCGGCACTAATGCCATGTAGGAATAGGCCGCTACCGATACGGCGCCGAGCATATGCGGGGCGAATTTCGAACTGACGTAGATGGCCGTGGGCCCGTCGCAAGCCCCAATCACCGCGACCGCCACGGCGTCCAGCTTGTCGAAGCCAAGCGCCAAAGCGAGCAGTAAGGTAAGAAAGATACCGAATTGGCCTGCCGCGCCCAGCAATATGATCTTCGGGTTTTCCAGGAGCGGTTGGAAGTCGGTCATAGCGCCGATGCCGACGAAAATCAGTAACGGGAAGACTTCCGTGAGAACCCCGGCATCGTAAAAGAAACGCAGGAATCCTTCCTTGCCCATCAGGTCCGCCAGCGGGATATTCACCAGAATAGCGCCGAAGCCGATGGGAACCAGGAGCAACGGTTCGTAGCCTTTCTTGATGCCGAGATAAAGCAGTAAACAGGCGATCCCGAGCATGATTGCATGCCCGGGACTTAGATGCATAATCCCCGCGAAGAGGCCTTGCAGGCCGGAGACCAATGCGGTTTCCATCCAAAGACACTAACCTTTCTTAGTTGCTGAGTCGTTGGCCTGGTAGGGAAAAATTCTTCTGATCAGCAGAATGAGCAAGCTAATGATCCAAAGAACCAGCATGGTTCCGCCCATGCCGATCAACGCCAACGTCCAACCGAACGTCCAGGTATCCATAGGTAGTCAAACTGCGGTAATGGAGTATTAGAGTGCTGGGGTGGGTGGTCCATACGCTATCACACCCCCAACCCTTTCTCACTTGCGGCTAGTCGATGACGGCGAGCGCTTGCTCCGCTTCAACAGCTTGGCCGGGCGAAACTTTAATCTCCTTGAGAGTTCCACCGACCGGCGCGACGATCGGAATCTCCATCTTCATCGCTTCCATGACCATCACGACATCGTCTTCTTCGACGTGATCGCCGACCTTTTTTTCGATCTTGAGAATTTTTCCCACCATGGGTGCTTCGACCGTCGTTGCCAAGGTGATTCTCCTTTTTGATTGAAATAGCTATTAGCGGTCAGCATTCAGCAGCGAGCCGGCTGACGGCCGGATGCTCGGCACTTAAGTGGTCATATAGTAGGGTTTTCCTTTCAAAGTCAATGTGCTGTAGCGAATTTTCTCGTCAATTATGCGCCAGCGACGGCGCTGTGATCTAGTTTCAGCTCGGTCGACTCACCTTGCTTTTGCAGTATTGTTACGATATTAAGGCAGAGTAATTTTCTTGGAGGGAAGTCATGGCCAAACCGGCAACCGAAGTCGACAATGTAATGGATAATATTCCATTTTATGACAAATGGCAGCTTGACGAAGGGATACCCATCATAAGAACTTTCTTCGTCCAGGATTTGAAAAAAATCGAACTAAAGCCATGGGCTAGGACCGGGGGAAACGGGGCTTTCATCAACATGGAGGGTGCCGAAGGGGCCACCGGCGCTTATGTTCTGGAGATCCCCGCCGGTAAACACACTAACCCGCAAAGACATCTTTATGAAGATCTGATTTTTGTCCTCAAGGGCAGGGGCGCGACGACCATCCGGAATGACAAAGGCGCCAAGCAGACATTCGAATGGCAAGACGGCAGCCTGTTCGCCTTGCCGCTCAACTCCTCGTACCAGCACTTCAATGGTTCCGGGGACGAGCCGGCGCGGTTTTTCTCGGTCAACAGCATGCCGATCGTTTTTAATCTTTTTCACAACGCCGATTTCGTTTTTAACACGCCGCGCGACTTCACTGACCGCTTTGACGGCGATCCCGAATACTTTAGTGGCAAAGGCAAGGCCTATCCCGGGCGCGTATGGGACACTAATTTCATCGCCGATGCGCGTAATTTCCAGCTCGAAGAATGGAAAGAACGCGGCGCGGCAGGAAAGAATGTCATGCTGGAGCTGGCCAACGGCTCGATGGCGGCCCATATCTCGGAATTTCCCATCGGAACCTACAAGAAAGCCCACCGCCATGGACCGGGGTTCAACGTCATCATCATTAAAGGCAAGGGCTTTTCCATGTTCTGGCGCCAAGGCGAGGAGCCGAAACGCTACGACTGGCAGGATGGCAGCGTTTTTACCCCGCCGGCCATGATGTTTCACCAACATTTTAACACCGGCGCCACCGGCGCGCGCTATCTGCCGCCGCGTCTGGGCGGAATCAAATATAGTCTGGGCGAGGGTTTCGGTGACATCACCAAGGTGGACAAAGACGTCAAACAGGGCGGCAACCAGATCGAGTATTATGACGAGGATCCGAATATTCGAAAGATGTTCGAGGAAGAGCTGGCCAAGTCCGGAACCACGACCCGGATGAATCCGGATTTTTACAAGCGGCCCGCGTAAACCGCCCTTCATTTTGTTGCTTGCGCTTCAAAGCCCCGCACGAGGAAATTCCCTGCGGGGCTTTTTTGCGTGTACTAAACGCTCACCGAGAAAATTATTATCTTGGGAGTCTTTGAGTCCCTATGTTAAATTACACCGAGGCTGTGAAGGCAATAGATTCTTCTCAGTATGAGCGCAACTGAAACCACGCTGATCATTTTCGCCTACCTGCTGGGCTCTGTTCCCACGGGTTACTTGATGGGGGCATGGAAAGGGGTTGATGTCAGGGCGGCGGGAAGCGGCAATATCGGGGCGACCAACGTCGCGCGACTGGTCGGCAAACGCCAAGGAATCTTGACTCTGGCCGCCGATGCGGCGAAAGGGTTTATCCCGGTTTTTGCCGCGGTTCAGTTGGGCCTTGCTCCGCCGGCGGCGGCGTTAGCCGGCACCGCGGCGTTCCTCGGTCATCTCTATCCGGTTTTTTTGAAATTTCAGGGAGGAAAGGGCGTGGCCACGGCCTTGGGAGTTTTCGTGGGCTTGGCCCCGCTGGTCACGCTGGTTTTGATTGTCATCTTCGCGGCGGTCGCGCTTACCAGCCGTATCGTTTCGCTTAGCTCGATGGTAGCGGCGCTAGCGGCTCCCGTTAGCCTCTGGATTTTTTCTTACCCGCCGGGGGTCGTCGGCCTGAGCGCCCTCATCGCCTCTATGATCATTATCCGCCATCGCGCCAACCTTCGGCGCTTGTTAGCGGGAACCGAGCCGCGCTTCGGCTCGGTTGGTGTTTCGTCGGGGGATGAAGAAACCCCCGCGCCTTGAGGCGAAACGGGAAAGTTTTATATCGAGGACAAGACCCTTCGCTATCGCTCAGGGGGACTCACTGCCGTTGGGGTGACCGGGAGGCTATCGTCGGCTTCGAGGCCGACCGGGTATGAACCTCCCGGCTCGAAACTGAGGTGAGTCAGTTCTCGATGATCACTTCGACGCGGCGATTTTGCCGCCGTCCGTCCTCAGTGTCATTGGTCGCGAGCGGTGAGCGCGTGCCGAGACCACGAGTGGAGATTTGTCGGCCGTCAACACCGTTGCGCTCAAGGGAGTTCGCCACGGTGTTCGCCCTCCGTTCCGACAGCTGTTGATTATAGGCTTCGCTAGCAGCGCTCTCCCGGCTGGCATGGCCTTCCACCGTGATACGTCGGCCAGGCGCATCACGCCGGACGATGTTGGCAATTTGGTTGACGCGGTCGCGCCCGTCCGTCGTCAGTTCGGCGCTGTCGAATTGAAAGTTGACACTCGGCAAATTCACCATGACACCGCGGCTGGTTTCCCGGGCCTCGATGTTGCGCTTTTTGAGCTCTTCGATCAAAGCCTGATTTCTGGAGATTTCCGCGCGCTGTTGATCGATCGCTTTCTGTTGTTCCTTCTGCTTATTCTCCTGACCTTGGAGCTGGTCGCCGATCAAGGCGCCGGTTCCCAGGCCCAAGGCGCCTCCGATCGCCGCGCCGGCGCCCGGATGGCCCACTGCTGCGCCGATGATGCCACCGGCAGCGGCGCCCCCCAGGGCGCCGATGCCGGCGCCTTTTTCCCGGGTCGTTAGCTCGCCTCCGGCGCAGCCCGCAACGACCATGACGGTTGAGAGTACTAAGGTACGCACCGATGCCCTATTTAGTCGCAGTTTCATCGTAGCCTCCCAGATTCTAAGCAACCCTGTCACTCGCGTTTTTGCTATAACGGTTCGTTCTCTTTTCTTAGACGCTCAACCTCCGATTGGTTTGCGTCCAGTTGTCGGCGCTCTTTTCCCTCGTGGTGAGTGGCCCGCCGGCGCAACCGACGGCCGTCAGAAGCAGAGCAGAACTCAAACCTGCCAAAAAGATTCAGCGCGTCTTTTTGCCGAAAGGCTCCAAATGCACACCCATGGCCGGTTAATATTCGCCCTGCTTTTTGAGCCGCTCGAGCTCTCTCCTCTGGCGGTCAAGCTCAGCCTGGTTCGCGTCGGTCTGATGTTGCTGTTCGGCCTGTTTCTGTTCCTGTCCTTGCATTTGGTCACCGACCAGGGCGCCAGCTCCTAGTCCCAGCGCACCGCCGATGGCCGCACCCGCG
This sequence comes from Deltaproteobacteria bacterium, assembly GCA_030688735.1. Classification (GTDB taxonomy): domain Bacteria; phylum Desulfobacterota; class Binatia; order UBA9968; family UBA9968; genus JACPFE01. Next base: position 6,054 of record JAUYJC010000472.1, on the reverse strand, counting down.
CCTGGGTGCCCGACTGTCGCGCCGATGATTCCGCCGACTGCCGCACCTCCCAGCGCGCCGATTCCAGCGCCTTTCTCCCGAGTGCTTAGCGCTCCTCCAGAGCAACCGACGACGCTGGTTAAGAGCAAAACGCCCATCAATACCACCCCCACGTATTTCATACGGCCTCCTTGGATCTTGTTGGATCTCGTCAACCGAGCAAGCTGAGGAATTGTAGCAAAAGAAAGGCAACCCAGCAAGATATTTTGGAGCTTTAAATCCTGTCGGTCATTGGATAACTGCTGCTTAGACTAGTTTTCAGCGTGATTGTTAACGTTTCTCAGCCCTCCTGCGTGCGCCGGATGAGAATAAAATGGTTGCACGTGTAAGCGGGAAATAGCTCGGGGAATGATCAACCGGAGACAAAGTCAGTCCAACGACCCACCATCGGTGCCGATCGACGCAGAGTTAGCCGGTCTCACGCGGCATAGATAGGAGCGGTGGGGTAGGGAGCCGCTGACGGGGTCGGTGAGGTCAACGCCGATGAGGGTCGCCGGGTTGGCGCCGTCGCCGTCATACGGATTGTAACCTGGTAGTTCGAGTTCTTTGCACGCCTGCCACCAGCCATGCTGGCAGCAGACGACGCCGGGCAAGATATTCTTTGTCACATGCGCCTTCACTTTGATCGCCCCGCGCGGGCTTTCGACGATCATCCATTGTTTGTTCTCAATGCCGTAGAGCGCCGCGCTGTCCGGATGAATATCCGCGGTCGGCTCCGGCGACGCCTTGCGCAAGCTCGGCAGCGCGCGCTGTTGGCTGTGCACGTAGGTGGTGAATTTCGCGTTGGTGAGCACGAGCGGAAAATCGGCGGCGATGTCGGGCCGGCTCAGCGGGCTCAACGCCGGCTCGACGTATTCCGGCAAAGCGGGATACCCATGCGCCGCGAAGGTTGAGCAATACAGCTCGACTTTCTTCGAAGGCGTGGCAAAGCCCCGGAAGATGCCCTTATCGTCGGATCGCGCGTACTTCTCGAAGACGGTTTTTGCGCCGAGCGAGATTCCGCCGGGAGAGTTTTTCAACTGTTCCAGTGTAAGGCCAGTCGGCGCCAGCTCATGGGCGTAGCCGGCTTCGATGTCGCCGTTCCAAAAGCGTTCCCCCAGACCCGTGCGCTTGGCCAACTCGAAGATGATCCAGGTATCGGAATGACGCTCGCCCAACGGTATGACCGCCGCGGGGCGGTACTGGAGATGGGCACTGCTTTGCGGGCGATGCTTGAAATTCGTGGTCAAGTTGGACATTTCGAGAAAACTCGTCGCGGGCAAGACATAATCGCACAGTGCCGCGGTCGGCGTCATGAAGAAATCGGTGGCGACGGCGAAATCGAGCGCGCAATGGGCCTCGCGCCCGCGCCGCGAGTCGCCGGTCGACAAAATGGTGTTGGAGCCGAAGTTCAACAGCGCTTTGATCGGGTAAGGGCGCCCCTCCAGGATCGCGGTATAGATGTCGTAGGCGGTGCAGTTGCCGGGCTTGGCCGGAGGCCCGAGGGGTTTGCGCTCGCGGCCGATGCGCAGGGCCGCGGTCTCCTTCGGCAAGAATTCTTTTCCCCCGACGTCGTCGACCCGCGCCTTGGGAAATACCACGTTGCCGCCGAACCGATCGATGTCTCCCAGCAGCGCATAGAGAGACGCGATCGCCCGGCTGGTTTGCGTCGCGTTGGTATGTTGGCCGAGGCCGTTCCACATATACATGCTGACCGGGCGGTTGTGCGCCAGCAGAAGGGCGGTTTGCCATACTTTGTCGGCGGGAACCCAGGTGATCTTTTGTGATTTTTCCGGCGCGTAGGCGGAGGCGATCTCAACCAGTCTCTCGAACGCTGGCTTGCAGCGGAGCGTCGCGCCGTCCTTGCCTTGTAGGGTCTTTTCGCCGAAGAGCGCCGGGCGGACACCGTGGCGCTCGTAGGCGCCGGTTGCGGGATCGTAAATGGCCGCTCGATCGGTTTCCTCGTCCCATACCGCAAAGCGGCCCGGATTGCCGTCGGCGCTGAGGTCCGCTTCGGTCACCGCGCTTCCGGTTTCGCTATTCAGCAGAAACGGCCCGTTGGTCCAGCGGCGCGCGAAAGCGGCGTCGTACCAGCTCTCTTCCATCAGGCAATGAATCAGCGCCAGGGCGAGAGCGCCGTCCGTGCCGGGTCGCGCTTGCAGCAGCATGTCCGCTTTAGCGCCGATGCCGACGCGGCGCGGATCGACGACGACCGTTTTCATACCCCGCGCCCTCGCGGCGATGATGTCGTGGGCGAGGAGCAATGAAGTCGAGCTGGGATTGTGTCCCCACAGCAGAAAGGCTTTGCTGTTCGCCAGGTCCGGGGTCGGCAGATTCATTCCGAAAGTGTAACTGAACCCGGTGTCGCGATGCCAATTGCAAACATGAGTGGTCGAAACCCAGTTCGGGCTGCCGAAGCCGTAAAGAAAACGGCCGAGCCACCGCTCGGCGTCGTCGACCGAAGTACCGCTGCCGGTGCCTTTGGCCAACGCAATCGACTGCGCTCCGTAGCGCTCTCGGATCGACAACAGCGTTTGCGCGATGTCATCGAGCGCTTCGTCCCAACCGACCCTCTGCCAGCCGGGATCGCGATCGCCCTTCGGCCGCGTGCGCTTGAGAGGATAGTCGAGGCGCTCGGGATGATAGACAAGCTCCGGGGCGGCTTTGCCTTTTATGCAAATAGCGCCGCCGCTGGGATGGTCGTAATCGGGCTCGAGCCGGGTGACCCGGCCGTTCACGACGGTGGCGACAGTCGCGCAGTGCGCGGTGCAGAGGGCGCAGTAGCCGCGCACTTCCTTAACTTCGTTTTCGGTTTTTGCTGGTTCGGACGTCATAACCTCCATCTACGGCTGGCGTGCTGTGCGCGGCGGTTCAAAGTTTAAGGTTCTAAGGGTTCAAGGTCGGAATTCGGAGACATTGAACTTTGAACATGGAACCTTGAACGGTTTTCTGACTTTAGTCGAACTCCGGCCGGTTCGGTTTGCCGACGAAGCCCGGTCCAAAACCGGCTTCATGGGCGGCCCAGGCGCCGGCGACCCGGCCACTGAATATCGACGGGCCGAGCATAGTTCCTTCCAAGCCGGCCTTGCCATTGATATGGCCGCCGGCCATGCCGGCGACTTCCCCGGCGGCGTACAAACCCGGAATCGGCTCGAAATATTTGTTCAGCACGCGGCACTGAAGATCGGTCTTGACCCCGCCGAAGTTTTTGCGCGCGAGCGGAAAGATCTGAATCGCGTAGTAGGGCGGGGTGTCGAATTTCTTCGACTGTTTCAGCGATTTGCCAAACCTGGGTTCCTTTTCCAACCCCGCTTCGAGGCATTGATTGTACGCTTCGATCTCGGCGAGAAAGTTCTTTAGATCTTCGACGCCGGTCTTCTTGCCCAGCTCTTCGAGGGTGTCCGCTTTCTTGATGTACGGCGAATTGTCCAAAAGCTCTTGAACTTTGGCGCGGTCGATTACCTCGCCGCGACGATAATAGGGATCGGCGACGTCGATTTTCGAGAGCATCGGCGTGTCGGCGATCGCCCAGGCATGGGGCGGGTTCTGCGCCAGCAGCGCGGGGGACGCCGAGGCGCCGCCGGTGAGCGATTCGTTATGAAACCGTCTGCCCTGTTGATTGAACCAGACGTAGCCGGGCACCATGCGGAAAACCAAGCCGCGTTGTTGCCGCGGGTCGCGGTAGTCCGGCGTGGCGTAGACGTAGAACCAGATATGCTCCATGTGGGTCAAGTATCCGCCGAGCTCTTTGACCATTTTATGGCCTTCGCCCTTGGCCCCGAATCCGGAGCCCTCCATTACTTTGAATTTCTTGAACTCCGGCCGATGCTCCAAGACCATTTCGAGATTCGAGTTGAAGCCCCCTGTGGCGACGATCACGGTCATGCTGCGGATGTCGAAGGTTTCGTTGTTTTTCTTCACCGCGACACCGCAAACCCGCCCGTCTTGAGTCAGCAGTCGCTCGGCTGAAGCGTTGGTCATGATCGTAATGTTCGGCAGCGATTCGGCGGTCTTGATAAACGCCGTCATCAGGCCGAGACCGCTGTTGTCCGGGCGGTGCCAGCGCAAAACGCGATTGCCTTCCTGAGTCTTCATGTCGATCCATTTGGCGCCGCAGCTCTCGGCCCAGTGATAAAGATCATGGAGCGTGTGTTCGAGATAGTATCTCGCCCACACTTCGTCCGCCGCGCCCCCGCCCCATTTTACCCAATCTTCAAAGGCGATATCCGGCGTATCCTCGATGCCCTGGGATTTCTGCAGCGGCGTGCCGACGATGCAGCAACCGCCGCCGGAAATTGCCGCCGTGCCGCCGCATTCGCTCGCTTGTTCGAGGACGAGGGCTTTGCCGCCGGCCCGTGCGACTTCGATCGCCGCCGGAATCCCCGCGCCCCCGCCGCCGATGATCGCAACGTCGACTTGTAGACTGGAATTAGCCATGTGAAACTTCCTTTTTGTGCGCCGTCGTTAGTTGAGGATTTATCACCGTTGTGCGGTGCGGGTCAAACCAACGGGGAATATTTTGCGCTGATGAGGGAAGCGATTGACCGCCGCTGGCGCATTCTACGAAATTTGGCGCAATCCTGCACATCCATGCGCGCGCATGACGCTCGATTTGCTTGTGGTCGATTCTCGGCTCTGCTAAAAACAAAGTTCACCTTTCCTCATGCGCCTTGCTCCGACACCCTGGCTTGTTGCGTCGCTCGCTTTTCTGATTCTCGGGTTCACCCGCGGGATCCATACATCCTTCGGGGTTTTTTACGTCGCGCTGCTCGATACTTTCGGTTCCAGCCGCGGCGCCACTGCCGGAGTGTTTTCCATGGTTCTTACGGTGGACGCGGTTCTTTCGCCTGTGGTCGGTCACCTGCTGGATCGTTTCGGCACCAAGAAAATCGCCAGCCTCGGCTGTCTGGTTTTCTGCGCCGGACTTCTGCTGTGCAGCACTGCGACCAGCTTGTGGCAGTTTTACATATTCTTCGGTTTGATCTCCGCCGTCGGCATCACCTTTACCGGGATGGTGCCGCATGTGTTTTTGATCTCGGAGTGGTTTGCCTCGAACCGCGCCTCGGCCATCGGTTTCGTTTACGCAGGCACGGGTGTGGGCCTGTTGCTCTTGGCGCCGCTGAGCGAGTGGTTGCTCTCTAACTGGGGTTGGGCTAGAGCGTTTCAGACTTTCGCCGCGGTCATTTTGATTTTGCTCCTGCCGCTAGTTGGCCTCTTCTACCAGCATGGACCCTACGGTGAAAAATTGCGGGTGAAAAAGGAAAAGAGCGCGGATGAGATCCAGTGGACGGCGCGGTTGGCGCTGCGGAGTTTGCAATTTTGGCTGCTCTTTTTCGCGCGCGTCTGCGCCGCTTCCGGAACGACGGTGATTGTCACCCATCAGGTCGCTCATGTTGTCGACGTCGGCTATAGCAAGCTTTTGGCGGCTTCGATTTTCGGTTTAGCCGGCATCACCAGCAGCTTTGGCCGGGTGATTTTCGGTTTCATCGCCGATCTTCTTTCCAAACAGGCGGCCTATACACTCAACATCCTGATGACGATGGTGGGCGTGGGCGCTCTGATGATGCTCCATGATCCGAGCCAAACCTGGCTCCTGTATATTTATGTCATCTTTTTCGGCATTGGTTTCGGCTCCCGCGCGGTGATCTTCTCTGCGCTCACGGCGGATATATTTTCGGGCAAAGGGTTTGGTTCGATTCTCGGTTACTCGACCGTGGCGGTCGGCGTCGGCGGCGCGCTCGGCTCCTGGCTGGGGGGCGCCTTGCACGATTGGACCGGCAGCTATCTTATCGCGTTTGCGCTCTCGGCCGTCGTTCTCGCCTGCTCGGATATCTGCATCTGGCTGGCCGCCGTTCCCTCGGTGGCCGATTATGATAAGCGGCTGTGGGAACGGCGTTAGGCGGGACAACGACTATGCTTAAGACACGTTCAAGTCGTTCAAACGGTTCAAGCCGTTCAAATCGTTCAATAAGACAGATTCGCGAGATTTAATTTCCATCCTCAATCCTCAATCCTCAATCCTCGATCCACTATCGT
>JAUYJC010000463.1 GCA_030688735.1 Deltaproteobacteria bacterium | reverse complement strand
CGCTCCAGCATGAGGAAACCATAGGCAGCGATACACAGGCTCGCATGATGATGAAAGCCGCGCCAATTGCGCCCCTCGTAATGACCGAGGCCAACCTCCTGCTTGAGTTCCCGGTAGTCACGCTCGATGCGCCAGCGCATTTTGACGGTGGCCACCAACTCCTTGAAGGAGATGTCTGCAGGCAGGGTGGACAGGAAATAGCGGGTCGGTTCGACTTCACCTTTGGGCCATTCGATGAGCAGCCATTCTTCCTCGCGGGGTCGATCGCCTTGAGCCGCGCGCACACGTACCCGCGCGAAGCGCGAGCGCAGCGGTGCGTTGGTGCCTTGGCGCCAAGTCATAGTGCGATAACGGGCGGGCGGCAGCGCCTGCGCCAGTTCGCGCACGCCGATCGGCTGGTGAGTTGCATCACGCAGCACTCGGCTGCGGTGCCGACCACGCCCCTGCTTAACCGGTGTGGGCGCTGGTTGGTGCTCGTCCCACCAGACCGCCGTCGCCGGCTTTATACCCACCGCGTAAGGCAGGCCGTGTGCAGAGAGCCGATCGCGCAACGCCGCTTCATCGCCATAGCCGGCATCCATGAGCACCGTGCCGCGCGGCATCCCCGCGGCCAGCGCCGCCTCGATCTGCGCCCAGGCAAGTTCGCCCTTGGTCGCAAAAGCAATCTCCTTGGGCACCCCCGCACGCTTGCATCGCCGTTTGTCTTCGGCCCACTCCGCCGGCAGGTACAGCCGATAGTTCAGCGGCACACTGCCCTCGACGGTGGCCAGCGACAGGCTCACCGCCACCTGGCAGTTGTCAGTCTTGCCCAACTGGCCACAGTATTGTCGCGCCACGCCGACCGAGTGCTTGCCATACTTACGAAAGCCCGTGTCATCGATAATCCAGAAGCATGGCGCCTGTTCTGCTTCGCTCAGTACCGGCACCACTTCGCGCGCTACCGCCGCGAGCAACGCCGTATCGCTCCACTCGGAGTCAGCCACCAGGTGATGCATCGATTGATGCGCCGAGCGCACATCCTGCGGATGGACCCGCGCCGCCATCGGCTCCACACTTTTGCGCTCCCCCGGCAGCATCAGCCCCCGCAAATACCAGCGCGCTGGCGTTGCCCGATCCGCATGCCCCAGCGCCTCAACCATAACATCGGCATAGCGTTCGAATCGCGATTCCAGACTCTTGCCCATGGCGTATCTCCCAGATCACTTGAAGATATTGCCATAATGCCATGATTATTAACACAGTGCAACTAATCGTTCCACACTTTCAAAAAGTTCAAATCGTACGCTTTAGGACGATTGTCTCTAACAATTTGGATTCCCGGCTTACTGTCCAGGTCACCCATTCTTTACTCCGTTCGTCCTGAGCCCCGTCGAAGGACTCCGAGGCTCGTGACGCCCGCGGTAACTTCATCGAACCGAGTGGCCTCTACAGGTTAATCAGAGACACTTCGTTGATGTACACAAGCCCTCGACTGACCAGTCCGGAGCCCTTCGACTTCGCTTCGCTACGCTCAGGGCGAACGGATTCTGGTCATTTCAGAGGGAGCCGATCTCCCGATTCCAATTCGTGCATTACAAAAAAAACTTTGGACACGCTACGTTGGTCATTTAAAGATCTGCGGAAACTTCGCCTTCACCTTCGCCCGGTAGTCTTCCGGCACTTCCACAACCTTCGGGAACTCGCCGCGCAGCTTTCGGTTATATGGGATGCAGGCGTCGATCAGGATGCGGTTGTTGAAGTTGCCGGGCAGAAACATCGGATCGCGACCCGATGACCAGGCTTTCTGCACAGTATCGATATCCGTCAGCGGATCGAAGCGCGTGCCCATCGCCCACAGCACCTGATCGATATCGGAGCAGTCGACATCGTCATCGACCACCACCGTCCACTTGCCGTTGTAGGCGCCGGCCATGCAGTTCGACGCGACGTGCAGCACGTTGCGCGCGTGGCCCGGATAGCGCTGGCGGATTTGAATCGCCGTGAAGCGGGTCGCCGGCGCGCCTTCGTGATTCCACACGCCGAGAATTTCCGGCAGGCCGCAAGCCTCTAGGGCGTTCCAGATCTCGGCCGCGCCGGCGATGCCTTTGAGCAGGCCGGTTTCGTCCACCGGCTTGTGCTGCGGCGCGCAGGTGAGAATCGGGTTGTTGCGGTACATGACGGTCTTCACGTTGACGAAAGGCCGCGGCACCACGTCATCTGAATAATAACCCATCCATTCACCAAACGGCCCTTCCGGTTTGCTTTGTCCCGGCACCGCCTCGCCTTCGACAACGATTTCCGCGTCGGCGGGAATCGGAAATCCAGTAAACGGCCCCTTGACAACTTCCACCGGCTCGCCGCGGATGCCGCCGGCAAAATCATACTCCGACACCCCGGCGGGCAACGGACTCGCCGAGAGCATGTAGAGCAAAGGATCCTGGCCGCACACGATGGCGAATTTGCAGCTCTGGCCGCGTTCGAAATATTTGTCGCGATGGATGCGCCCATGTTTGCCTTCTGTGATTTGGCAGCCGATGGTTGTTGCGTCGTAGACCTGGCAGCGGTAGGCGCCGAAATTGTACCAGTCGGCGTCGGGATCCTTGGTGATGCACATGTCCGCCGTGCCGATATAGCGGTGGGTGTCAGCTTGATGATGCAGCGGCACCGGCAACTTGAGCACGTCCACTTTGTCGCCTTCCAAAACGTTCTCGAAGATCGGCCCGCTCTTGACGAACTTGGGTTTGATCAACTTCATCTCGGTCATGCGGTGATGGTAAGCTTTGACTACGTCGGCCTTGCGCTCGTATTCGAGGGGCAAGCCCAGCGTCAACGCGACCCGCCTGATCGTTGAGAACTGACCGTAAAGCGTGCGATACCCTTTCGGGTATCCGGGCACCTCATCGAAGAGGATCGCCGGCGCCCTGCCCTTGCCGCCTTCGGTCAACATCTGAGTGATCGCACCCATTTCCCGGTCCCAATGAGCGCCGTTAACCTTTTCCAGCTCTCCCAGTTTCTCGACCTGCTCCAGCCAGTCGCGCAGGCCGCGGTAATGGACGCCGCTTTCCGTCGCGCTTATTTTTTCCGGCCGTGCCATGAATTCCTCCCGAAAAATTCCAAGTTACAATTCGATCACCACCATACTTTCCGACCTACGGGTTGTCAAGAAAGCGGGGTTTTTCGGTAGTGGTTCAGTTTCGCCAAAATTTGTCGGGGCAACCCTATGTGGTTGCCCGTTCGGAGGGCAGGAACGTAGGCCTGCCCCCCACATCGACGCGGCGTTGGAATCAAACTGACCCACTACTGATTTTTCTCTTGTCTCCGGCACTCACCAATGTTATGAAGTCGAAAAGTTTGGACTTCAGTCGTTCGTGCGCGAGGACTTCATGGCTGCTAAAATTTCTTACGATCAACAACTTCGGGCCATCGGCCAGTCGCTGGAAGCCCAAAGAATCGATATTTTTGAATTGAAGTATCTCGGCGATCATTTCGTGGTGAATGGGAAGCCGGAAAAAGAAACGTCGCTCCTGGCGGCCTTGCGCGAGTGGCAGAAACGATTGCGCAGCGAAGGGCTCATCTCGTCGCTAACCTACGCCAGCCAGGACATCAAGAGTCTCGAACAGCAGGGAACGTCAAAACGGGTCAGGAGTGACCGGCTACCAGAATTTTACAGCGTCTCTAATACGCTGCGCACGCTCGGGTCCTATCTAGAGCTGCAAGGAGCGGAACTCATGGAGATTCATAAACGGGCGTTGACCGTCACTTTGTTGTACCGTAATCGGCATGGTTTTACGGATATTGAAGAACGCAGCATCGCGTCGTTTTATCATCTGTTTCTTCATCTGCATGGGAAACGTGGAGAAGCCACCCGCGGTGCTTGATTCGGAATCGAAAGGACTTGGAAGTTGCACCGCGGAGAGCTTGTCCTGAGCTTGTCGAAGGACGCTGAGGTCGCGGATTTGGGTCCCGCGTCTTGGGTCCCGGGTTTGAACTAGGAACTCGGAACTATATCTCTCTGTGAACTCTGCGGTCGTGATAAAAAATAGCCGATCGCCCTTCGACGCGCTCAGGGCGAACGGCTAAGTACTTGAATTTACATTACGCAGTTCCGTTCGTGGTGAGCCTGTCGAACCATGAACAGATTTTTTCTCACGACCTGCGTCTCAGTGGTGAATAGTCTTTCTCGGTAATCCCTGAAGACCCTATAAGTATTAGTTCTTCTCCGCCTGTCTACTCCGCAGTCATCTTTTTCAGCGCATCCCGCACGGGGCCGGTAGCGGATCGGAACACGGCAGCGTTGACCTTCTGCGCGTCATCTCCGACAAAAGCCACCAGTTGGAAGCCCAACGCGCGCTCTGACTCCGTTTTGAACTCGGCGTCTTCAAAGGTGTCCCGGAAGCCTCTGCGCAGGATTTCAACTGCCGCAATAGGCGTCTTGGGAGGAGCTACGAGGAACCTCCCCAGGCTGCGTACAGCGGCCGAAATTTTAAAGGCCTCCCCAAGAGGCCCGGAGAGGTCCGTGCCCTTGGCCGTTTTAAAGAACTCCCTGAAAGAAGGAAGGTCTATTCTTGGATCGCGAACGATAGCCCCGTCGGGGCCGGCCAAACCGTCCTGATATATCGGGACGACAACCCCTTCTCGGGCCATGAGGGCACCGCCCATGGTATATCCGGTCAGACCCTCGGATGTGTAATTGATCTCACCCCGCTGGACGGCCAGCCGAAGGTCGGCCTCTCCCCCGTACCCCGTCACATAACGGTAGGGGACGCCTAGCAGCTCAAGGGCCATACGGAGCGCCAGATCTTTATTGCTCTCGCGGGTAAAGCCGCCGATTACGATGGGTTTCAAGGGCTTCAAAATATCCGCAGCAGCTTTCACCCCGGTATCAGCTCTAATGTAGACGACGGAGGTCTCGCCCACTCCCGCAATAATCGGCATGTTGTTAAGGTCAAAACGGACACCAGAGCTGCCTAAGATCTGCGGCAGGTATCCTCCGGAGAAGACGCCGACGGTTAGCCCATCGGGCTTGGCGATCTCGTAAACGTAGTTGGCTCCGATGTTGCCGCCGCCGCCAGACATGTTCTGAACCACAACCGTCGGGTTCCCGGCGATATGCTTAGGCAGGTACCTGGCAGTGAGCCTGGCAACGACATCCGTGGCCCCTCCGGCAGGGAAGTTTACAAGGAATCGAAGCGACTTCCCTTTTTAGAACGGCTCCTGCGCAAGCAGCGACTGAAGAGGCATGCACACGCTAAGGCCAATGACCATGCCTATTAGAAGGAAGCAGTTTTTCCTAGCCATTTTACTTTCTCCTCTTTAAGGAATAGTGCTACGCGGGGTGCCAGGACAAGCCATAAACTACTCCGCCTCAGTTTGGCAATCAACCCGCCTTCTCCTTGAGCAATCGTTTCAACTCTTCGAAGGAAGACTTGGAAATCACTCGGTCAAATTGCGAGCGGTAGTTATTAACGATGCTGATGTTTTCGACCACGGCGTCGTAAACTTTCCATTTCCCGCCAACGCGCCGCAGCCGATACACGACTGAGAATCCCTCTCCTTTGGCACTGATGAAAGTCGTTTCAACCTGCGCGTAATCATCCTCCACCGTTTCCCGCCCGTAAACGACCTTTTCACCAGCATAAAGATCAACTTTGTCCGCGTGGGTATTTTCAAGATAATTCCTGAACAGTTTGACGAACTCCTGTTGCTCCTGCGGAGTGCGGCGGCGCCAATGCGGCCCCAGGGACCGCCGAGCCATTTCCTCGTAATCGAAAAGTGGATTGACAATTTCCTTCAGTCGCTCGATGCGCTCCTTTTTTTTCTCCTTGGACCGCAACTTCGGATCTTTGAGGATTTGGATCGCCCGATCGGCAGACACCCTGACTATTTCTAGGGGTTCGCCGGCAAGAAGCGTGGTCGCGATGCCGAACTCAACCACGGCCAAGACAACGATCCAACGAATCCTGCGGGCGCTAGTCATCATCGTCTCCTTAATGCCGATATTCATCACAACTGGGCCAACACAATAAGTATCCAAACAACTGCGGCATTGACAATAGCTGACAACACCGCCGCCGAGGCAAGGTCTTTGGCCCTACCCGACAGCTCGTGGTGCTCGCGGCCGATGCGATCGACCACGGTTTCGATCGCGGAATTGACCAGCTCGATGACGATCACCAAGAGATAACTGCCGATCAGCAACGCGCGCTCCACAGCGTTTCCACCGAGATACCATCCCAGAGGCACCACCACGGCCAGGACATAAAACTCGTAGCGCAGGGCGGCTTGTTCGCGCCAGCCCGCGCCAAAACCACGCAACGAATTGCGCGTCGCGTTAGTTAGACGTCGAATGGGTTCTATGTCGCCTATTGGCATAGGTAATTTTGTTTTGGGTGTCGCGCCTCACTTTGAACCCGAAACCCGCGACCCGAAACTGGCGCAGCGTCCTAACGACATCTAAAGCGCGCCGAGCGCCGCTTCGGCCCTGATCTGCCTTGCCAGCAATTTTCTCGATCGGTCAGAACATCCGCCCGTTAACGATTGCAACGGGACCTCCCACGGGATGCTTGTTTTCTTTTTTTAACTGTGATTGACGTAGTTACAACAACGCATTGATCACCGCAAGAGAAAAGGAGATCGAACATGGACGATGTGAAAAGCCAGATCGAAAGCGTAACCCGATCCTATATGGAACTAGATCGCAAGATTTCGGACAACGGCGGCGCGCAAAACCTATTCGGGATGAGCCGTAAAATCCGCCAATCCCTCGAAAGTATTACCCTGGGAGAATTGGACAACCTGCTTAGCGAGATCCATCGCGCCAAAGAGGGGCTGACGCGACTGCAAGAAGACGTGGTTGAGTTACGGGTCTTGAAAGAAGTTCTGACTTCGAGCCCGCTCCAGCCCTTGAACGGCGGCGCGCGGATCTGAAGCATAATCGCCGCGCCGTTCCCCAGAGGCAGTATCTAGGGTGTAGAAAAACAGCCGCGTCTGCTACCTCGTCGTGTCCCGGGATCTGGCACCCCTAATCGCGCGCTGTTTTTGTTCGAGCGCTAGAGTTTCACCCTTGTGACGCTCTTTGTCAGCCCGGAGCTTTTCCTTGGC
>JAUYJC010000462.1 GCA_030688735.1 Deltaproteobacteria bacterium | reverse complement strand
TTGGCAAGATGGCGCGCAGTTTCCTTCGCCATATCCGTGTGGGTTCCTGGGAGGAACTGCGCGATCGCATCCTAAAAGGCATTGCTGAAATCAACGAGGCGCCAGTAGTGCATCGCTGGAAAAAGTTTGAAGCTCTGTCCCCGTGATTAGTTATATTTCAATGAAACGATATAGTAGTTACCCCAGGCGCCGCGGTCCGATGCGGCGCGCATCGGCCTGCCGAACTCGCCATCGTTCGGGATATCGACGCCTGTCTTCTTCTGAGCGAGCACGATCTCGCCCACGGCGGAGCGCAACCGCGCCTGCAGAGCCGCTTCGTCCTCGGCCGCGCTCGTTTTCTTCGACCACATTTCGCGCAAGTCGGCCGGCCGGGGCAGGTTGCCGGCATGGGTGGTCAGAATACGGTCAGTGCTTCGTCTCATAGGTCGATCCCTCCCCAAGCGTCATTGCCACGCCCGGCCCGGGGCAATCTCTACTGCCGCTGGTCGAAAAGGTGGCACAGCACCACTTCGTTCCATAGCTGGTCAAAGGGAACCGGGTCCGTACCTGCTTTCGGCAGAAAGTATCCGCATGGGCAGCATCATATCAAACCGCGAAACCGGAGGCGGCTCACTCTGACCCCCGATTTCCGAAAAGATTCTGCTGAAAAACCCTGCGTTCATCCTTCGAGAGCCTCAGGACGAACGGAGGAGCCTCTGAAATCATTGCAGATTTTCCGTTCTTTTGAGCCTGTCGAAGTATGAGCCTCGTCGAAGCATTCATAGGGTTTTTCAGCAGAATCCGAAAACTAGCCTGTCCCCATTTCCCGCCCCGCTTAGTGCGCCGCCGCCAGGGCGAGCTTGAGGATTCGCTGCACGAGGCGCGGAAAACTTACGCCTGCTTTGATCGCCGATTGGGCAAACTCATCGTCTCGGTCCAAATTCGGATTGGGATTGGCTTCGAGAACGACGATTTCTTCCGCGGGGGTGACGCGCAAATCGATGCGGCCGTAACCGCGGATGCGCAGGGCGCGGTAGACGGCCTTGCAGATTTTCGCGATGCGTTGGTTGGTGCCGTTGGAAAAGGGCTCGGCGAAGACGTTTTGGATGCCCCAGCGTTTGCGGTAGGCATCGTCCCACTTGGTTTTGAAAGTAGAGAATCTGGGTTGCCCTTCCGGGATCTCGGTGAAAATCACTTCGCGAAATGGAAACACGCGCAAACGCTCGTTGCCCAGCAGGCTCACGTAGATTTCTCGACCTTCGATGTATTCCTCGGCCAGCGCCGGCTGATTCATGCGCTCATGAATGAATCGAATCCGTTCCTCGAAGGCCGCGTCATCTTCGACAAACGAGTCCAACGAAATGCCGTAGGAAGCCTCGTCTTCTGCCGGTTTTATGAATAGGGGAAACTTGAGACGATTCGGCCGCTTGATCGTTGCGCCCGGAGAGTAGACGGCGAAATTCGGCACGCGGATTTTATGATAGGTAAGCAGTTCTTTCGCCATGCCTTTGTTCTTGCAGAGCGTCAAGCCGGTAGGACTCGAACCCGTGTAGGGCACGCCCAACATCTCGAGCAGGCCGGCGACGTTGCGGTCGTAGGCCGATACTTCATTAAAATGTTCGGTGAGATTGAACACGATGTCGGGCGGATTGGCTTTGAGCTCGTCGATGATCAGATCCGCTTCGTCCCAGATGCCGAGTGTGCGCACTTCGTGGCCGAGTTTTTTGAGCGCGCCGATGACATGCGCTTCAGCGGCAAAATCATCAGTTTTCAGTTCTTTGCTAAAATCCTGATTCTCTGGCGGCGTGCCGGCGCTGTCGAACAGCACGAGAACTTTGTATCGCTTCTTTGCTCGCACCACGGTCAGGGACCTTTGAATCTGCCGGTGAGGCGATAATGCGACGCCAGCGTCGCCAAGTAGGCGGCGATTTCAACACCAGCGGACTCCGTTTTCAATCTTAGATCGAGCTCGGCGCAGCGCTCGGTGAGCGCGCGCAGCAGGCGGTTGATCGTAAACTTCGGTTCGCCGGTCCAAGTGGAAACGGCACTGAGAATTGACTTATTCGTGCGCCGCAAAAACACCGCCGCACGCTCGCTGTCCGGCGAGGCCGTGGCTCCAACGAAGAGCTTCTTCAGATCGGCATCGAAGAAGTCAGGGAATTCCTGCGCGTAGGTGCGCCGACGTCTTTTATAGTGGGCTTCAAGCTTTGATCGGAGGCGAGAGGCGTCGCTGATCTTGGCGCGGGAAAAAACCAGCGGCGGTGTGCCCGCGAGCTTTTGCATGATGCCGTCGACGTATTCGATCTTTTCCAACGCTTTCCAATCGCGATATTGCTGCCGCCACTCAAGATCGGGAGTGAGCCAGATCGCCACGGTCTCCGCGAAGTCTTCTTCCGGGTGGCTCTGAGCGTAATAGTCGTCCAGGTGGCGTACGAAGCGGCGGCTATAAGGACGCGCGCGGTAACTTTCCGAATATTCGAGCGATGTCGGTCCGAATAGTTTTTGCCAGCGTTTATCCTTCGCCATCAGATAGGCGTGATTGAGGACATGCCCCATCTCATGGCGCAGGAGCCGCATGCACCATGTTTCCGTGCCGCCTTCGACCTCCATCATCATCCTTTCTTCGAGCTTTTTTAGGCGCGGATGCGCTAGATAGAAGGGGATCGCGATGGTGGCGCTGCCTTCAGGGCAAAACCACTCGTCGCCGAGATAACAGATCGGTTTGATGGCGATACCCTTGGCGGCAAGCTCCGCGTCGAGTTTTTCGATGCGCGACTCGAGCTCGGTGCCGGCGATCTTGAGCTTTAAGTCGCAAATGCGCATGCGCAAGAGCTCGTCGTCGCTCATGCTCTCAAGGTCGGGCGGTGGATCCGGCGCTCTCGGCAGGGCCGGTTTTTTCGTGGGTTCTTCCGCGTCCATTTCCGCTATCTTAACAGAGCGGCGATTTGGTGGCTAGCGACAGGAACGGAGTGATGGCGCAATGGAGTGTTGAAGTATTGGGACCTGAAGCTACAAGTTACTCCAGGAGGGAACCGGGTCGCGCCTTTTTTTTACAATCGGGAGCGACGACGCAGCCCGACGTTCTAATCTCCTGCCAGCGGCAGGTGCATGCGATCACGAACTATTGAGCTGAAGCGTTCTGCTCGCTCTCGACACTTTTTTTAACCGACGGGCGCTTCATCATGCGCTCCTGCCATGCCGTGTAGGCGCTGAGCTCCTTCATGGGAAATCCGCTGCGCGCACCCCAGCCGTAGAAGACCAGTGCGTAGCCATCGACGACCGTGAACTCGCGGCCCATGACCCAGTCGTTTGCTTGGAGCATGGAGTCGATCTCCTGGAGATTGGCCCAGAACGATTTCCGCCCGCTTTCCTTGACCGCCGCTTGCGCCGCTTCGCCGTCGGCGAACCGCTCGGGCCGATGGGAGCGCTGGTACGAGGGATGCACGACGCTCGAGAACCAGCACATGGTCCCGATGCAGCGCGCCTCTTCCGCCGGATCGGCCGGCATCAGCTTTTTGTCCGGAAACCGCCTTGTAAGGTAAGTGAGGATCCCTGTGTTCTCGACCAGGATCTTGCCGTCGACGCTGAGCGCCGGCACTTTGCCGCGCGGGTTGATCTTCAGATACTCCTCGGTCCGCTGCTGTCCCTTGGCCAGCAGGATCGGCTTGATCTCGTAAGGCGCGCCGGTTTCTTCGAGACCGATATGAGAGGCCAAAGAACAGGCGCCGGGACTGAAATAGAGAGTCAGCATGGTAACACCTCCTGAGTTATCGAATTGAATCGGAGCAGCACGGGCGCGTACTGACGGGCACGCGACCCGAGCGGCGTCACTCCCATTTGTGGGAGAAGAGTATGCGTTAAGGAGCTATTATGTCAACCTCGCATCGGATTGTCCGGCGTCCGGGGTCACACATAACAATGATCCCGGATTGCGCAGTGGGAAAGTGACGCTGTGAGCGAGGGGCAAACCTTGCGCAACGAAGACAATGCTTTTCTACCCCTGAGCTAAGGACAGATCTCGCTGCTGTGCGAATTTAGTCGGAGTAATAAAGCGTTGTGCCAGGCGGCAGAAAAGACTTTGAAACAGCACCCCTGGGTGTCTTCGCCGCTCCAGGCATGTCCTGAGCGCAGTCGAAGGGTTCGCCCCTCGCTCATGTTCAACTGCGGAATTCGGGATGATTACAATCGTTATCATGACGGTACGCTGACTCCTTCCTGCTTTCTGCAAAAGCAAATCGGGGCGAGGGAATCAGGTTCGAAAATAGCAGGGGTTAAAAAGTCGCTTACATTGACAACTCGCGAGAGCCCACGAACGGTCGCGCGAAAGCCAACGTCTCGGAGGACTTGCCGATGAGCGATAGGAAGATCGAATTGCAGACCGGGCCCCGTCGGGGCATTTCTCAGTTCGCTCGGGCGATCAGCCGAGCGTCGTCGGACCGCACGTATCCCGGAGGATTGCCGTGCTTCGACCGCACTGCCAGCCAATCGCCGGCAGAGCTTTCGACGTTGATCCGCGTTCCTCTGCCGATTTGCGTGATAACGCGCGCAGCTGATGACGGATTTTCATAGACCGACGTCTCCCGGGTTGTCTCATAGACTCCCGGCTCGGCCGTTCGTCTTGCCGCCACCGGCGTCGGGAACGACACGGCCGTGTCCGGCCGGCGCGATGCAGTTCTCCTAGCGGCCACAGACCGGCTCGCGTTCAGACGATCGACTTCACGGTTGGCGGCCCCCCGCCGCTGCTTTATCGCCGAAAGTTCTTTCTGGCTTTCATCGAGTTTCGTCTTTATTTCGGCGAGCTGATTGGAGTTCTCGTTCAGTTGTTGCCTCGTTTGCGTAAGTTGCGCTTCCTGACTTTGAATCATTTGATCTTTCGCTTGAAGCTGCCTTAAGTTGGCTTGGGATGACCGTAATTGCTCGCTGCGTTGTATGTACCCCCCGGCAAAAAAAGCGATTGAAGCCACAACGAGCATGGCGGCCGCCCAGATAAACTTTGATGGGATTGGCGCTCGCTGGTTACTCTTCGAGGCAAGTCGTGATTCCGAAGCTGGTTCGTCACGATTGAGCCACGGAGGAGCGGGCTGCGATAAGAGATCGGCCTTGCAATAAGGACAATTCGCGACATCTTGCCCGATACTATTGGCACAGTTTGGGCAAAGCCGCGTCGGCGTGGTGGATTTTCCGATCATGACATTCCTTCCTTGGCCCGGTAGTTAAACCTAACCTCGTATTCGAAAAGGCACCGGAGGCAGGGTTTCACGAGACCGTTCGGCGCCCCTGTGCTGCGTCGAGCGCTACTTCATTGGACGTTTGGAAAACTGGATTGTGAATTTTCTTAGGTCTCACCAGGGTCGGAGCGATGGGGTAATAGGGAACTGGGCCCGGTCTGACGTGCTTATGCGCCTCATCTCTTTTGCATCTATCCCTCCTCCAACTCCGGATAATGGCGGAAAATGCCTTGCTCGTTGAACGCCAGCCGCCGCGGCGAGGATAGGTAGGCGGCGATTCGGGGACGGGCCATGACGCGATCGTGTAAAGCCGCCAGTCTCGGGTGTTGCGGTTCGAGTCGGGCCATTGTCCTTGGAAAAGCGTAACGCAATCCCTCGATCATCTGGAACAGCGAGAGATCGACGTAGGAAACTTTCTTGCCCAACAGGTATTCACTCCCTTTCGGATTGCGCTTCAGTATCTGCTCGAAATAATCGAAAAATTTCGGCAGGCGATTCGCCATGAAGTCGGCAGCGCACCGTTTGGCTTCACCTTTTTGGTCCTCATAGTAGAGGCTTCCCGCGATCGGGTGGTGGGTGTCGTGAACCTCGGAAACCCAGTCGGCGACGGTGAGCTGTAGCTGATGAGCCCAGAGGCGGCTTGGTTCGTTTTTCGCGACGCGGTCGAGGCGCGGACCGAGATAAAAGAGGATATTGGCGGTTTGCGCAATCACCAGCTTGCCGGCCTTGAGAAATGGCGGCGCAAACGGCGGGTGTTTGACTGACCGGCGTTCCAGAAAGCGCATCATCGTTGCCATCCCACGCGGTCGCCGCGCCACATCCACGTAATCCGCACCGGCATCTTCGAGCGCGAGACGAATAAATTCACCGCGACCTTGGATCGACGGCCAATAGTAAAGCTCGTAGCGCATGGGAGTCCTCCTGAAATCTACAGGCGGTCGTCGATAGACTTGCACAGTTGCCGAAGATGCTCAACAGGAAAACGCACCCGCGGGCGGCGACCTCGCCAAGCTGCTGGAAAACGTCCTTTGATTGCGGTAAGTGAAGTCTTGCATTCCCAATCGTCGAGTCGCGCATGATTTTCGGAGCCCTCGAAGGTACAACCTGCATCGATATCAGCGGCCATGTAGCTGGGCCCTACGCCGGCAGCCTGCTTGGCGATCTCGGCTGCGAAGTGATCAAGGTCGAACTGCCAAATGGCGGCGACACCCACCGCGGGCGCAACCCAAAATACGAAGGCTACGGCCCAAGCTTTCGCGCGCTCAACAGAAATAAAAAAAGCGTCACGCTCAATCTGCGCGAGAAAAAAGCCCTGCCGATTTTGCTCAAGCTGCTCGAAAGCGCGGACATTTTCTTGGAGAACTTTCGCCCGCCGACAAGAACAAGCCTTGGCCTCGACTACGATGAGCTGTCCAAGCTAAATCCGAAACTGATTCACTGCTCGATCTCCGGCTACGGCCAGAGCGGCCCCTACCGCGACAAGCCCGGATTCGACACCATTGGTCAGGCGTTGAGCGGGATGATGAGCCTGGTGACCGATCTCGACGACCCGAAGGTCGCGGGCGTTTCTTTCGTCGATCATACCGCCGGCATCTTCGCGGCCCACGGCATCATGGCTGCTCTTCTGGCGCGGGCGAAGACCGGGCGCGGGCAATTCGTCGACGTGTCGCTGTTGCAAGTGGCCATTGCGTTCATCGAATCCCATGTAGCGGATTATTTAAACGGCGGCGAGGCGGTGTCGCGGGAAAATTTTCCCAAGGGGCGAATTTACAGTTTGCTCGATTGTGATAAGAACCCCTTCATGGTTCACTTGTCGGGCCACAACCAAGCGTGGGAGGGATTACTCCGGGCGGCGGAGCTAGATGCCCTGATCGGCGACCCGCGCTTCGCCACGCGCAAGCACCGCACCGACCGGCACGGGGAGATCGTGAAAATCCTGCGCGCACGGTTTGGCGAAAAACCGCGCGGTTATTGGCTGTCACGGCTGGATGCCCATAGCATTCCCAACGCGCCGATCAACACGATCCACGAAGTGTTCGACGATCCGCAGATCAAGCATATGGAAATCCCCAAGCAGATTACCCATCCCAAGATGGGCGCGAGCAACTTGGTCGGCAGCCCGATCAACATGTCCGGCACGCCGCCGAAGTTTTTTCGTGCCGCGCCGTTGCTCGGGGAGAATACCGATGAGGTGCTGGCAAAATTAGGATACGACGATAACGCCGTTAAGGACTTGAGAGCGAACGGAGTAATTTGAATTCGTTTCGGGTTTATGGTTTCGCGTTTCGTGTTCCCCTCCCCTAACCCGAAACGCGGAAGTCGGAACCCGAAACTGGCGAAGCCTGAAAGGAGTGAACGATGAACTTCAACGTTAGCGCCGACCCACCCCAGGTCGTGGAATTTAGAAAAGAGGTCGCCGCCTGGATGGCGGAGCAATTCAAGGGCTGCGAGCATCTGCGCTGGTCGGCTTCCTGGTCGACGCGCGAAGACGCGGAGGAATATAAGTTTCGCCGCGGTCTCGCCGAAAAACTCGGCGCCAAGGGATGGCTGTTTCCCCTTTATCCAAAAAAATATGGTGGCGCCGACCTGACCGTCGACCATCAGATGGTTTTGGAAACCGAGCTTTTCAAGTACGGCCTCAATCTGTCTCATGTGTTCTATACCCTGGCGCGCATCGTCGCGCCGGTGCTGATCCGCTGGGGCACCGAAGAGCAAAAGACGGAGTTCCTGCCGCCGGTCACGCGCGCCGAAACCTGTGTCTGGCAGGTGCTCACCGAGCCGCACGGCGGCAGCGACATCGCCAACTGCCAGACCAAAGCGATCCGCGACGGCGATCATTACGTCGTCAACGGCCAGAAGACGATGGTCGGCCATCATCTGCCGCCGGACTATCTATGGACACTGGTGTGCACCAATCCGCAGGGCAAGCGCCACGAGAACCTCGCCTGGCTGCATGTCCCCGCCAACCTTCCCGGCGTCGAAATCCAGCACATGGACATGATGATGGGGATCAAAAACACGGTCTTTTTCGATAACGTGCGTGTGCCGGCGAAATATCTGATCGGCGGCGAGAACAACGGCTGGAAAGTCGCCAGCACTCACATGGAACTCGAGCATGGCGGCGACGGCCGAATCGCGGCGGACCCGCTAATCGAGCGCGTCGTCGAGTACTGCCGCAACACCCATATCGGCGGCAAGCCGATCATGGAGGACCCGCGCGTGCGAGACCTCGTCGCCGACATGATGATCGAGCTGAATACCCTGCGGCGCTTCAATCAGCTTATCTACTGGCGCCGTTTCGCCAAGAAGCCGCATCCCTACGGCGGTCCGCAGCAACGCTACTATCAGCGCATGTTGCGCCTGCGCAACGGCGAACGACTGCAAGCGATCATGGGCGCCGATGCCTTGGAGCAGAATTTATCCGTGCACGAAGTCGTCGACTTCGAATACGCGGTTCGCACTGGCCCCGGGCAATTGCACGGTGGCGGCACCTTGGACACCGACCGGTTAATATTTGCCCGCCGCCTCGGCTTGGGCCGCCCGACCACGGAGAAAGCGCCGGAGACGGATTAAACCGCATGAGAAACTGTCTTAACGATTTGAACGGCTTGAACGATTTGAATATTTTGAACGAAATGTTGCTGTTCGTTCCAGCCGTTCAAGCAGTTCAAAACGTTCAAGCCGTAGGAGAAATGTAATGGACCTATCACTAACCGAAACCCAAGAAATGTTTAAAAAGGTCGCGGCCGATTTTGTCAAAGCCGAAGTCCCCGCGCACCAGATGACCCAGTGGTACAAAAACAAACAGACCTTTCAGCCGCAGTTGGTCAAAAAAGCCGCCGAGCTGGGCTGGCTCGGCATGATGTTGCCGGAAGAATACGGCGGCGCCGGCGTATCGACGATGGACTGCGCCGTGGTTTTCGAAGAGCTGGGTCGCGGCCCGGTGCCCGGACCGCTTTTCACATCGGGCATTTTGAGCGCCCAGATGATTTTCGAAGCGTGCACGGAGGAGCAAAGAAAGGCATTGCTGCCGCCGCTCTGCAAAGGCGAGTCGATCGTCGTTCCCGCGATCACGGATAAAGCTGCCTATTGGGGATCGGAAGCGGTGGAGACCCGCGTGAGCAAGACTCCCAACGGCTACCTCATGAACGGCGCCAAGCGTTTTGTCTTCGACGCCGAAGCGGCGACGAGTTTTCTTTGCGCCGCGCGCACCGAAGAAGGTAAGGTCGTGTTCGCGCTTGTGGATCGTAAGAGCCCGGGGATAACCATCACGCCCCATGTCGGATTTTTTGTTTCCGTCGCCGAAGTGCGCTTCGACAGAGTGGCCGTTTCGCCGGACCAGCTGCTCGGGTCCAGCGGCGCGAGCTGGGCGACCCTCGAGGCGGCGTTGGAGAAGGCCCTGCCGATCCTTTCCGCCTACCAAGTGGGCGCGATTCAAGAAGTGTTCGACATCACCTGCGAGTATACCCGCACGCGCGTCGTCTTCGGCCAGCCCATCGGCCGTTTTCAGCGCGTCCAAGATCACTGCGTCGATATTTCAATTCATCTCGATGCGGCGCGCTGGGCAACCTACGAAACGCTCTGGCGCATCGACAGCGGCATGCCCGCGCGCGCCGCGGTGCACGAAGCTAAAGCCGTGGCCAGCGACGGCTATTATCAGGGGACGAATTATGCGCATATGGTATGGGCCGGTCCTGGCACCGATTATAGCCATCCGATGATGGCGCA
Organism: Deltaproteobacteria bacterium; assembly: GCA_030688735.1. Lineage (GTDB taxonomy): Bacteria > Desulfobacterota > Binatia > UBA9968 > UBA9968 > JACPFE01. Next base: position 27,469 of record JAUYJC010000462.1, on the reverse strand, counting down.
CAGCGTGCTGGCGCACACGCTTTATCAGTACCTGGGCACGCCGGGGCATCATAAGCGTTTGATGATCGACGCGCTGTACCCAAGGGCAACCTAGCCGAAGATCGAAGATAGAGGATCGAGGATCGCGATCTTCCATCCTCCATCCTCTGTCCTCGACCGTTATTCGACCAGGAGGAGTTGTATGAAGTTCCGCTTACCCTTCCTCTCGCTCATCATTGCCGGCCTTTTCATTTCCCAGTCGCTCTACGCCCAATCCACATCTCAATTGATCGAGGGCGCCAAGAAAGAAGGCAAGGTCGTCTGGTACACATCGATGGCCATCGATACGTCGAAGCCTTTGCTGGACGCGTTTTTGAAAGAGTATCCGTTCATCAAAGCCGACCTAGTGCGTGCCGGCGAAGAACAGTTGACGAACCGGATGCTAAGCGAGATCCGCGCCGGGCAGTGGCTGTTCGACGCGGTCTCGACCAGTTCCATCGGCGCATTGATCGAGCGCAAAATGATCACGCCCTATCTCGCACCTGAACGCGACGCGTTCATGGACCAGTTCAAAGAACCACAGGGATATTGGACCGGCGTGTTCGCCAACAATCTGGTTCTCGCGTACAACACCAAGATGGTGGCCGCGAAAGATGCGCCGAAAGATTACGCCGATCTGCTCCAGCCAAGGTGGAAAGGGCAGATGCTGATGGATTCCACCGACTACGACTGGTTCGGCACGCTGATCACCGCATGGGGACGAGAGAAAACCGTCAAGTATATGCAGCAGCTCGCCAAGCAGGAACCGCTGTGGCGCCGTGGTCATGGCCTCACCGCACAACTGGTCGGCGCCGGCGAAACCGCGCTCGCCTGGGCTTATAGCTTCCGCATCGAACGCATGAAGCGCGACGGCGCGCCGGTGGAATGGATCGAGACCTTCGATCCCATCGTCGTCACGATCAGCGGCATAGGGCTGAGCGCCAAGGCGACGAATCCGAATGCGGCCAGGCTCTTGATCAATTTCGCGACGTCGAAGAAAGGCCAGGAGATGGTCCGCGAGATGCGCCGCATCCCCGCGCGCGGCGACGTAAAACCCTTCGCGCCGAAGATGGATCAGAGCAAGTTGAAGCTAAAAGCGGTGCCTAAAGAAGTTTACTCGGGGCTGGACGATCACGCCCGCGAGTTTCGAAAGATTTTTGGTTTGTAACGAAAGGAGTAGGATATATGAAGCAAAGAAAGTTGTCGCTGTTGCTTTCGCTTTGCGGGTTCGCTTTGGTCGTAGCGAGTTTGGCTCCGGCCCCGGCTGCCGAAAAAACTCCTTTCTATCAGGGCAAAACTCTTAACATCGTCATCAACTTTGCCGCCGGCGGCCCCACCGATATCGAAAGCAGAATTTTCGCCAAGCATCTGCCGCGTCATATTCCGGGCAATCCAACGATCACGGTCCAAAACATGGGTGGGGGCGGCGGCCTCACGGCGGCGAACTACATCGGCGAAGTGGCCAAGGCCGACGGCTTTACCGCCGCGTATTTTACCGGGAGTCTTTTTCAGCACCAGATTAAAGACCCCGCTTTGCGAGTCGACATCGGCAAATTTGGATTCATTACCGGTGTACAGGGAGTCACGGTATCCTACATTCGTTCGGACGTGCCCCCGGGCATCATGAAGCCCGCCGACTTCGTCAAGGCACAAAAATTTCGCGCCGCCGGCCTCGGCGTGAGCAGCTCCAAGGACGTGCGTTTCCGGTTGTCATTCGACTTGCTTGGACTGAAGTACGATTATGTAACCGGCTACAATTCGAGTTCAATTGCGCGGCTCGCCGTGCAGCGCAACGAGGCGCAGTACCACGACGAAACCCTGCCGGGCTACCGCGCCCAGGTCGAGCCGCAGATGGTGAAGACGGGCATGGTAACTGCCCTTTACTATACTGACCTGGTGACGCCAAGCGGCGAAGTCTTGGTTAGCCGGGACGTGCCGGAGCTTTTGCCTTTTACCCACTACTATAAGGAAATCTTCGGCAAGCTACCCTCGGGGATCAAGTATGAAGCGCTCAAGGCGGCGAATATGTCGAGCACGAACATGACAAGGATGGTCCTGATGCCGCCCAAAGTCCCGGCCGAGTCGATCGCGACTCTTCGCAAAGCCTTCGACTCGCTATCGCGCGATCAGGATTTCTTGCAGAACGCGGTCGCCGTCATGCGCTTTCATCCGCGCCTCGAAGTTGGCGAAGCCGGCGAGCGCATGTTCAAAGTCGCTTCACAGGTCCGCCCGGAAGTCGTGAATTTCCTCCGCCAATATATCGATCAGGCGAACAGGTAGGCGGCACTGGCTCTCGACAGTTATGGGAGCCGGCAGCGGAATTTAGCAAGAAATAAACAAACGGCGTTGGCTGGAAAGAGAAGGAGGTCGATGAAAATGAAGCGTCTATATCTTGCGCTTTGCTTGTTGCTGCTGGCACCCTCTGATGCCTGGGTGCAAACCCGCAAGCCGATGACCATCTCGGAGTTGGTGACCTACAGCGGTAAGGACCGCGAACAGGTTCTCTACGCCGGCGCCAAAACCGAAGGCAAACTGACTTGGTATACGTCACTCGCCGGCGCTTCGTACAAAGCCATGGTCAAAGCTTTCGAGACAAAGTATCCCGGCGTGAATGTCGAAGCCTACCGCGTGTCCGGCAGCGATATAACGGTCAGAATGATGGAAGAGGCCAAGGCCAAGCGCTACATTGCCGACACGGTGGAGACCACCGAGGGCAATCTAATGTTCATGCGCGACGCCTTTCTCCTGCGCCCTTACCATTCGCCTTATTTCGCCTCCTACCCGGAAGAGGCCAAGGAAAAGGGCGAGCGCGGCCTATATTTCTGGGCCATCGCGCGCGAGTCCTACATCGGCTTTGCCTACAATACGAAGCTTCTGTCTAAGAACGCCGTGCCGAAAAACTATGAGGGCCTGCTGCATCCCGAGCTCAAAGGCCGTATGGGAGTATCCATCAGCGATCCCACCTACAAAGTCATCGGCGCGATCATCAGAACCAGAGGGGTGGAGCTGGTGAAAAAGCTCAAGGCGCAAGAGATCGCCCTGCACTCGATTATCCCGCCGGCGCTCCTCGATCTGATCGCGTCCGGCGAAGTGCTCGCCTCGCCGGCGATCTTTCGCAACCACACGTTAAACGCCATCGCGAAGGGTGCGCCGGTGGAATGGGTGCCGATGGACATCGTGCCGACCAACGTCGGCGGCGCCGCGATTGCGGTCCAACCGCCTCATCCCCACGCCGCTTTACTCTTGGCAGACTATCTCTTGGGGCCGGAAGGCCAGGCGGTGCTGGAAAAATTTGAATACGGCAGCGCGTCGAAGAAACTCGGCTTCAAACGTTGGCGCCCGGACCACGGCATCGCCACCGACAAATACGAAAAAGATCTCGAACGCTGGGAGAAGCTAATGAAGGAAATCAGCCGCAAGGGCGGATGATTCTTGAACGACGGGGCCGTTGCGGTAATCCCGGCAACGATTGCGTTCGCCAAAGTATGACAGCACAAACTATCCGGCACAGCGGAACCGCAAGCAAATAGGATTGGGGCGAGCCGGCCCTGTCTTGCTTCTCTACTCATGGAAAAAACGATGGGGTGCCGCTGCGGGCTCGGATGCTGGCGCGACCCGGGAGCCAACCGGCAGAGGCTGCTCACGCAGCATAAAAGCGACCAGCACCTCGCGAACGCTTTCCAGGTCCAGACCCGCCAGGGTCGCCTGTCCGGCGACCTCCGCTAGCACCCGGTCAACGTCTTGCATCATCTTCCATTGCTTGAACAGATCGTCGCGCCGGATACCCATGGCCTCGCCGACCAGCTCGAGGAAGTTGACGATCTTGAAGGGATAGGTAGTTTCATGGGCGCAAAGCTCGCGATGGCAGGCGTGGTATATACCGACGAGACAGTCGACGCCGGCGGCTTCGGCTGCGGCGAGCTCACGGGCATGAAGCTCCCGCTTATACTCCGGCACGGGCGCGAGCGAGTTGCACATATAGCCGACCCGCGGCTGTTCGAGATCGACGAGCTCAATCCCAGGGATCGCCGTAAGAATCTTGACGACGCCTTCGGTCACCCCGGCCACGCCCGGATGCTCGTGTAAGGCAACCCGCTTGTTGACAGGCTGGACGAAGGACGAGCGCAGGAGGTCCAAACGCGCGGCGATGTAGGGGACCACATGCCCGAGGGCGAAGCCGGCCGCGCTACCGGGCATGACGATCTCGCTGAGCTGGATGTTGCACGTCGGGCACCAGGTAAGCACGCTTGCGGCGCCGGTAGCCGCGAATCCCGCCACCGTATTGCCGCCGATTTGCCCGGCCGCCCTGGCGTCGCCGGCACGGAACTGAATGACGCCGCAGCAGTTTGCCGGACCGCCGAGTACTTTGTAGCGCGTGCCGAGCCGGTCCAGGACCTCCAGGCAGAGCAGTGCGATGTGGGGCGTCTTGAGGACGTTGCAGCCCAGATACATGACGACGTCGGGCGCAGGCCCGCTGTCGGCGCGAGCGGACCGGGTCATGTTGGAGATGAGGTTGGCGGGGAGTTGAAGGCGGGAAAGCACCTTCACTCCTTCAGACATTTTCTGGAATCCGACCTGGCCGGTGGCATGCCGCTCGCTCGCGGCGCGCCGCTCGGTGAGCTTGAGGCGGGTCGCCGCCAGCATGAAGCGCGGGTTGACGCCATCGTCGCAGGCGGAGAGACAGCGACCGGAGCCGGTACAGGTGCGAGCCCATTGGGCGCCGCGGCTTGCCGGGTCGCCGCCGCCTCGGAGGATGTCGAGCACCTCGCTGACGATCGCGGCCGGCTCGCGGGTGTCGATCCCGGCGGGAGCGGCGGTGGGGCAGACCTCGACGCATTTTCCACAGCGCGTACAGCGGTCGAGGATCTCGCCTACCCTAGCCTCGATTGCGTTGACGAAGGCGTCAGCGGAGTCGGTCATATATTCCCCCAATCATTTGGACCAGCACAGCAAGTAACTCGGTCAAGCTCTTGGCGCCTTCAAAACGACGACTAGCCCGGCGGCCATCATCGAGCGCGATATATATTCGAGAACCTGCTGCTGAGTCAACTTCCCTACGAAGTCGAACACTATGATAACTTATCGGTTCGATCGTTAAAACGGAGATCCTCTTCTTTGAGCTTCCTCACGTAGTAGCGCCAAACCCATGTATCGTTGAAGGTGGAGCCGAGATCGGGGAGTTCTTCAATATCCTCGGGCGAGATATCCGGCGCTGCTCGGCCGGTCTGAGCTATTTGCAACGTCGCTCTAGCCAAAGTGTTAAAATTCAAAGCGCGCACCGTGGCTTCTTCAACTGTCTTGCCGCTGACGGTAATTCCATGCCCCTTCATCAAACAGATCGATTTCTCCCCCATGATTTCTATCATGGGAACGGCAAGCTCCGGCCGGTTGACGAGATAGGAGCGCGGAAACACCGGGATGCCCTCTAAGGCCATGCGCATCGCCGGTATATTGAACGCTCCGAAGATGGGGCGGATTTCCAATCCAGTAATGCCGCAAATGAGCGCGTCCCTGGGATGAGCGTGAATGACGCAGCCCACCCCAGGCCGCTTCTTATAGATCTCGCCATGAATAGGCAGTTCGTTCGGTACTTCATATTTTTCGCCCCTGTGAGGCCCTTTGCCGTCAAAGTCCACCCGTCGTATCGCATCGACCGTCGTGTACCGTACCCCCTCCTCCTCCGGGCTTCGGCAGCGTATCCACATTTCGTCTGTATTAGCGGTCCGAGCGCTGACGTGACCCAAAATATCGTCAACCAGCCCTTCCATCGCCAGGATGCGGCACGAAACGGCGACCTTTTCGCGCAATGCTTCCGTAGGCTCAGCCATATAAATTTTGCCTCATTGATTAACGCCCACGCAAGTCCGTTTGTCAAAGAATCCGCAAGCACCTATTCCCGCCGCGGTTCCGCCGCGGCGCTCATGCCGGCAATGTAGCCCTGCGTGGCGCAGCGGCCCATGCCATGTTGGTTGAATCCACCGGCTGACTCGCCGGCACAGTAGAGACCTGGGATCATCTGACCGTTCATGTCAATCACCTGGCACTGGGCGTTGATTCTGAGGCCGGCGCGCATGTCGTGCACCAGCGGCATCCCCCAGGCAGCATAGAAGGGCGGCGTTTGAATCTTGTATTTGGGCGCCGGCTTGCCGAAATCTTTGTCCTCGCCCGAGTCGACGAAAGCGTTGAACCGTTCCACCGTCGCTTGCAACGTCGCGCCCTTCATCGGCTTGGCTTGATATTCGTTATCGATCGCGGCCGCCAGCCCTGCGAGCGTGTTCGAGCTAAAAAAATAGCCCTGGGGATCGACATGCGGTGGCGCAACCTTCCAACCTTCCCGTTGGACCGCGTCGGCGTCGAAGATCGCCCAGATCGGCCCGGGGGAATAGTCCGGCGGCTCCGAATACTCGTTCATCGCCAACGCCGCGTTGGTAAAGTTATACTTCGTCGGGTTGAACTTGATGTTTTCGTTATTGCGATAGTCGTTGGGCGTGCAAGGTTCGATTTGGTGGCCCATGCTACCATGCGGCGGGTCGCCCTTGGTCTCGTCATAGAATCGCTTGCCCACTTGGTTCACCAAAATCAGGTCCTGCCAATCCTTCACGCTCAAGCCGGTGGCGCGCGCCAGCGGAAAGATCGGGTTTTCGACCTTCCACTCGATGTAGTTATGCTGCTGGCCGATGGTGCGCTGGGCGCGCAGGGTCGCGCCATTTTCCAGAGTCTGGTTGACCAAACCCCAGAGCGAGGCGCCGAGCGCCATCGCGGCGAGCTCGCCGCTGGCATCTTGATAGCTATAGGGCTCGCCGGCGCATTGAATCACCGCGGTCAATCTGGGGTCGAACATGCGGCGAAAATTTAAATTGCTGGTGCTGCCGCCGGTGGCGATGATGACGGCTTTATGCGCGCGCAGGCTCATCGCCGGCTTGGTGCTTTCAATGTTGCCGTCCGAGCGAAAGCTCCTTAGCGGCGCCGTTGCGCCCGGTATGATTCTCGGCGTGTACTGCGCGCTGATGCCGCTCACGCGCCCGGCTTCCCGCACAAGGCTGGTCATTTTATAGCTCATCAAAAAGCGCACGCCCTTGGCGCGGGCACTCGCCTCGAGCGGCCGAATTACGCTGGTGCCATTGGCTGCGTTGGGACTTTCCAATCCCGCGCTCTTGGTCCAGACGGCGTGATTCTCGCGCGGCGCGGAGTTGCCGGTCGTCGATGCGCCTTGGTTGTCGGGAGCTTTATCGGTAAACACTACGCCGTTGGCGAGGAAGAATTCGAAGGTCAGCGCGCAATGATCGGCGAAGGCGCGTATCACCGCCCGGTCGTTGTAGCGGTGATCGGGCCAACCGTTGGGTTGGACGATCGACCAATCGGTCAGATCCGAGAAGACCGTGTCCGGCGAATCGGGAATATGATATTTTTTCTGCGCGCTCGTGCCGCCGCCCAGAGCCATATGGCCGCCGCTGATTATCGCGTGGCCGCCGACATCGTAATTCGCTTCGACCACGATGACCGACGCCCCGCCGTCGGCCGCCTTGATCGCCGCCGGTAGCCCCGCCGCTCCGGAGCCAATAACTATTACATCCGCTTCTAGATCCCAATCTTTCGTTGCTGCTTGTGCCATCTTCCCGTCCTTCACCTAAACTTCAGAATCGATTACAACCGCGAAAAAGAAAATACAACAGATGGCAGGGCAAAGGGAAATCGGCAAATAGCATGTTAGCAGGAAACCTGTAGGATGGAGTCCCACGAGGACAGGCCGGAAAGCTCGTTTTTAGGTGGCGGCAACCTCGCCGAAGGCTGATTGAGAATCGTCGGCGAAGCGGCGGCAAAGAGCGAAAAGAAAGATTGTCATCAAAGTCGCGGCCAATTACAATCCTGTAAAATTCTAATCGCAAGGGAGTGTCTTATCGCAATGGTGATTCGTATCGCAACCGTCATTTTGAGTTTCGCCGGACTACTCGCGTTGGTCCTAGGCCTGCTCTTTTGGGCCGGCACAGCTTCGAATCTCATATCGATGCATATGCTCCTCGGTCTTCTGGCGGTCGGCGCGCTCTCGGTTATCGGCATCGGTCAGGCCTTTGCCAAAGGCGGCAGCTGGACGCTCGCCATCTGCGCCCTCGTCGTCGGCGCCCTCATAGTCGTCATCGGTATGAACCAGGCGTCGCTGATGATCGGCGATCTTCACTGGGTGATCCGGGTGATCCATCTCCTGCTCGGACTTCTGACGATCGGACTGGGCCACATGGGCGCAGCGCGCCACCGAAGAGGTTCGGCTGGATGACGGCTCGATTTAGGCGGAATTCCGCGGGTTGCTAAAAAACTGAATCTAAATGGTGTTCTAAGAACCGAGAGCTTGCTTTTTGACGACTGGAACCTTTTGAACGGCTGGAACGGCTTGAACAAAATTCTAAACCGGCCAATGATCTAAGCGGTAGGCCTGCTCCCAGAACATGAACTCGTAGCGGCTGCTTAAAATGAAATGCTCGGTCATGAGTTTCTTCGCGCGGCTGTTCGCCGCGGCCCCGAGTCGATCCATCAGCCGAATTTGTTCGCGCACGGGCTGCCAAAAAGTCTCTGAAGCGTAGGTCTCGATCCACTGCCGGTAGAGCTTTGGCTTGCGCGGGCGGTTTTTATACAAGCGCCGGCCGATCTCGCCATAGATCCAATAACAAGGAAGCACCGCCGCGACAAGCTCGTCCAGGCTGCCGCCGCGCGCCACCGACTGCAAGTGTCCGATATACGCCCGCGTGATCGGGCCCTCGGGCACCGCATCCAACTGGCGGCGCGACAAGCCGAGAGTCTTGCCGAAGCTGGCGTGAAAACTGCGCTCCACCTCGACCGCGCCGAGGGCGTGACGGCAAAACAATTCCAGGGTTTCGAGATCTGGCGACTTGGCGCCGCCCTGACAGAGCACCTGCGCGAAGTCGAGCAGGTAGACGTAATCCTGCAAGATAAAATAAGTGAAGCGGTTCATCGGTAAGGTCCCGGCGTGCAGCTCGCGGAGAAACGGATGCCCGTCGATGGCACGCCAGATTCGCCCCGCGCGGCGTCTGAGCCGAGCGCTGAATTTTTCCGCCATGGGCTAGGATTAACGAAAAATCGGCAACAAAAAAAGGGGCGCGTGAGATCTCCACATCCTTTTTCACCCCCGAAACGCACAGTGCACAGAGATTACGAATCTTCTCGGTGCCGTTTCTACGCTTGCGTCGAGGCGAGGATCAGGGGGCGAGGAACATCCGGGGCACCTAAAGGCATGCGGGCTGCGAGCCGGGCATTACTTTATTGTCTATCTTTTCCGAGCTGAATATTTCACCTCAACCTTCTTCCCGCTTCCGGCAAAAACCCGCTCTCTTCCAGGCTCCGCACAAAACTCCCGTCGAGCACCTGCTCCATGTCCACCTGCCCAACCCGCGGGTTCACACGGGCTACAATCCTCTGTTGAACTTTCCAAGCAGGCAAGCTGGGAGCCACATCGAGGGTGGTCTGGGTGTGCAGCACCTTATAAGATGATTCGACGTCATCCGCCTTAGCGAGTCGAAGATTCTTCTTCAGAATTTCCATGACATCTTGCTTGTAACTCGGGTCGTGAATTAGCAGCACAGCCTCGATCATTCCTTTGACCAGGCCCATGATAAGATTCGGCGAATTTGCGATCGCCTCCCTTTGAGCGCAGAGGCCGGAACCCTGATAAGGGGCCTTGAGTTCCCCGCTGTCCACCAGCGAGCGATATCCCGCTCTTTTTGCCATACTGCTGAAGCTATAGGGCAAGACGGCTGCGTCAACGTTTCCTGATATAAGGGCCTGAGTAATGGTCGCTGTGTCCCCGACGACCCTCATTTTCAACTGGTACTTTTCCGGGTCCAGGCCGATATTGTCCAGAACAATCAAGGTTTGCAGCCAAAAGCCTCCGCCAATACTCTGCACGCCGATGACTTTGCCCCGGAGCTCCTCAAACGACTTTATTTCCTTTCGCACTATCAACTCACGAGGTATCTTATTATTAGGAGACGCAACACAAACTACCTTCAGTCCTGCGGAAGCCGCACTCAGCACGCTAGAAGACGCAGGCCAGGTTACCTGTACGCTCCCCCGATGCTAGAGTGGCCAGGATCATCGGCCCGCTGCGGACCTGGAGCATGCTTACGTCAAGGCCGTACCTTTTGAACGTACCCTTTTCGATTCCCACCCACATGGGGGCGACATTCTCGTTGTGACCGCCATAGGCTACCAACAGTTTTTCGTCTGCTCGCCCAGAAACGGAAAGAAGACCATTCACGATGCTCGCGGCGATGATGATCCATCCCCGGAGTTTTTTCGGTACTAACATGGTGTGTCTCCTTGATTGAGAGGCGCGACTCGACCAGCATCGTGCCACCTCTACCTCGATCTCTGTGAAATAGTCAACACGATTATTTGCGCAAAAGCCGTTTGGAGTCACCCCTGAGCCAAGGAGTGTTGGGTAAATTTCAAAAATACACTATTGAAACTTTAAACCCGGATTCCGCAGTAGGAAAGTGACGCTGTGAGCGAGGGGCAAACCTTGTGCAACGAAGACAATGCTTTTCTACCCCTGAGCTAAGGACAGATCTCGCTGCTGTGCGAATTTAGTCGGAGTAATAAGGCGTCGTGCCAAGCGGCAGAAAAGACTTTGAAACAGCACCCCTGGGTGTCTTCGCCGCTCCAGGCTCGCCCCTCGCGCATGTTCAACTGCGGAATTCGGGTTAAAAAGGGGAGGGATCCGGGCTCAAGCGAATTTGGTACTCTCAGCGGCGCAGAATTTAATGACCCTGCGCGTTATCAGAATAGGTTGGGTCGAGGACTGGGCACCACAAGGAGCTTTCGATGCCGGGAGAATTTCGAAATCCTTTCAATAGTGAGGCAATAAAACCTTCCGAATCTACACCGGCCGTGCAGATGGGTGATTTTGCCGTCGTAACCCCTCTTCGCTGATTTGAGAAGAAAGCCGCGATTTTATTCCTACCGATCGGAAAAGTTTCCGGCAACGAATCTCGTGAAGGTTTGGAATTCTTGAATTCCGAGTCTTGGTATTGATTTTGCCTCCAGGCTCAACGGAGCGAGTTAGTCTTTTGACCCTTCGACTCGAGCTCCGGCCTTGGCCGAGGGCTCTCGCTCAGGATTTCGCCCCAAGGGCGTAGTAGAAGGTGCCACGGGCTTGCCCGTGGGGCTCCACTCTGAGCCGGCGAAAATGAAACTCGGTCGGCAAAGCTTATACGCCATCGACGGGTTGCTGGTCCTTGCGGCGAAGCCGGTCGGCACGGTGATGCTGCTACGGGACATTGCCCGGTCGCGGCGCGTGCCTGAGAGCTTTCTTGCCAAGATTTTTCAAAAGCTGACGCGCGGCGGTTTGGTGGTTTCTTCTCGCGGCGCGGTGCGTGGTTATGCGCTGGCGCGAAAACCTAAGGATATCAAAACGAAGGAGATTTTCGTGGCGGTGGAAGGTGCGGATCTTTTCGATCGTTGTATCTTCTGGAGCGATCGCTGCGCGGATGCAAAACCCTGCCCGATGCACTCCCGCTGGAAAAAGGTCCGTGAGCGGGCCATCGGCGATCTCATGGAGCGAACAACGTTGGCGGATTTGGCCCGCGACGCGGCCAAATGACCGCATGAGCCGTGGGAGTCTAACGGCAAAGGTCTGAGATGACGCTTGAAGGTCAAATGTTACAAGATCAAATGCGCGTCGAATTGCCGTCCGGCGATCATCATAAGAATTTGATCGCCTGCCAAGTCGCCTGCCCGGTCCACACCGACGCCCGCGGTTACGTGCGCGCCATCGCCGACGGAGATTTCGAACGGGCTTATCTCATTGCGCGTGGGCCCAATCCTTTCGCCTCGATCTGCGGCCGGGTTTGCGGCGCTCCCTGCGAGTCTTCCTGCCGCAGGGGGAAAATCCCCCGCACCGACGCCGACGGTTCTTTCGTCGCCATTGACCGGCCGATTGCGATCCGCGCGCTCAAGCGTTTCGTCTGCGAGTCCTATGGCCCTGAGGCGCGGCCTGTGGAAAACATTTTGGCAACCTTGCGCGGCCAATTGCCGGCGGTGGCGGCGGATGCCGAAGAGATGGCGTCGTTGCTCCATGCCGCCGTTCGAGGAACCTTCGTGCCGGCGCAGGGTGAGCGGGTTGCGATCATCGGCTCCGGTCCGGCCGGTCTCAGCGCGGCCCATGATCTCGCGCTGCTTGGGTTCAAGCCCGTGGTATTCGAGTTGGAGCCGGTGGCTGCGGGCATGCTCGCCGTGGGGGTCCCCGAGTACCGTCTGCCGCGCGAACTGATCCGGCGCGAAGTTGCCGTGATCGAGGCTCTCGGCGTCGAGATTCGTTGCGCGACAAAAATCGGCCGCGACCTGTCCTTTCAGTCTCTGCGCGATGACTTCGCCGCCGTGATCATCGCCGTCGGAGCGAAGCGGCCCCGGGCTCTCGGCCTCCCCGGCGAGCAGGGCCCCGGCGTCTTCGGCGGCGTAGATTTCCTGCGCGCGGTGGCCCTCGGCGAGAGTTTGGCTCTGGGATCGGATGTGGTCGTGATCGGCGGCGGCAACGTTGCCTATGACGTCGCGCGCACCGTGGTGCGCCAAGCGGCGTATGACACTGCGCGCGTGGCGGCCCGTCTGGCCGGCACGCGGCGGGTGCGGTTAGTTTCCCTTGAAACTTTGGAAGAAATGCCGGCCGATACCGTCGAGATCCGCGAAGGGGAAGAAGAAGGAGTCGAGCGGATCTCCGGCTGGGGCCCGGTCGCGATTCGGCGCTCGGACCAGGGAGCGGTCACGGGACTCGAAATCAAACGCTGCCTGCGCGTCTATGACGCAGAGCGCCGCTTCGCGCCGCAATTCGACGAAGCCGACCGCCAGACACTGGACTGCGGCACGGTCTTGATCGCAGCAGGTCAAGCGACCGACCTTTCGTTTTTGGAACAAGGCGGCGCCGACGTGGAGCAGTTTCGCCCCGGCTGGCCCAAGGTCGATGCGACGACGTTGATGACTTCCGCTAAGGGGGTCTTCGTAGCGGGCGATCTGGCCTATGGACCGAAGCTTTTGATCGATGCCGTCGCCTCCGGCAAGAAGGCGGCGCGCTCGGTGTACGCCTATGTGACCGGACGAACGCTTCATCCTGAAACTCTCATGAGCTTCATTCGCCTGGACCGTTACCGGCGCGAGGGCGGCTATGAGCATATTCGGCGGGTCGAACTGGCGGCCTTGGAACCCGAAAAGCGGTTGCACGATCCGAGGGCGTCGGTGGAAAAATGCCTAGCAGGAGACGAAGCGATGCGTGAAGCCTCGCGCTGCCTCGATTGCGGCGTGACGCCGGTCTTCGACGGCAACCGCTGCATCCTGTGCGGCGGCTGCGTCGACGTCTGCCCGACGCTGTGCCTGAAAATCGTGCCGATATCGGGGCTCGCGCCAACCCCGGACCTCGACACGCTGTTCTCCGCGCAACTGGGCGACGATTTCGATCTGGAACAAAACTCGGCGATTCTAAAAGACGAGGACCGCTGCATTCGCTGCGCGCTGTGCGTCGAGCGTTGTCCAGCGGACGCCATTGCAATGGAACGAGTGAGCTTTCAAACCGAGTGGAGGAGCGCATGACGATCGATGCTAAACCCGCCGCAGCCGCGCGATCGCGGCTCGAGCCCGAAGCGATGCCGCGGCGGGATTTCCTCGGACTTGCCGCCTGGTGGTCGGCTGGCGCGGCTCTGCTGTTCGGCTTTCTCGGCGCGATGCGTCTGCCGAAAGCCGCGGTGCTCCCGTCGCCGTCGAAAAAATTTAAGATTACCTTGCCCGGCTCCTTGGTGTCCGGCCACCCGTTCGTGCCCGCGGGTAGATCGGTCGCCGTGTACAAGGACGGCGCCCAGGTCCATGCGATCTCCCTAATTTGCACGCACCTGGGCTGCATCGTCAAAGCCACCGACGACGGTTTTGACTGTCCCTGCCACGGATCGAGATTCGCCAAAGACGGTGCCGTGTTGAAAGGGCCGGCGCCCAAAGGACTGCCGTGGCTCGAAGTGAAGCATTTGGGCGGCGACAATTTTCTCGTCGACGAGGGCAAGGATGTCGCGGCGGGAACGACGGTGGCCGTATGAATCAAGGCGCGACCAAAAGAACGGCGAAGGAGGAAGCGGCGGCGCCTCGCTTCATGGAAAACTTGCGCGTCGTTTCCCGCCGCCTGCAGGAGACGATGTTCAGGTCCGGCAAACCCCGCAGCGACCGCACGCGCTCGGCCTTTGTCTTCGGCAACGTTTTTCTCCATCTCCACCCGGTGCGCGTGCACCGCTGGAGCCTGCGCTGGTCGGCGACTTGGGGTCTGGGCATCGGCGCGCTCTCCTGTTTTTTCGTCTTGGTCGTCACCGGCGTGCTGCTGATGTTTTATTACAAGCCCTACCCGGATGTCGCCTATCTCTCGATCAAAGACATTCATTTTGTCGTGCCCACGGGACGTTTCATCCGCAACATCCACCGCTGGTCGGGCAATCTGATGGTGGTGATCGTGCTCCTGCACATGGCCCGGGTGTTTTACACCGCCGCCTACCGCGCGCCGCGCGAATTCAACTGGGTGATCGGCATGGGACTCCTGGCGCTTACCCTCGGACTGTCTTTCACCGGTTATCTGCTGCCGTGGGACCAGCTCGCCTATTGGGCGATCACCATCGGCGCCAACATCGCGCAATCGCCGCGCGAAGTGACCGACTCGCTCGGCATCACCCAATGGTTCGACGTCGGCGGCATACAAAAGTTGCTTCTGTTGGGAGCCGAGGAAGTCGGCGAGGAGGCGCTGATCCGCTTCTATCTTTTCCACGTGATGATTTTGCCGCTGCTCTTGGTGGCGCTCGTGGCGGTTCATTTCTGGCGCATCCGCAAGGACGGCGGTCTGGCCCGGCCCTCGGACGCCGATCGCCGCCTGGGTCCTCCTTCGCAGGATGTCTATCCGGTCTTTACCGAAGCGCCGCAGAAAACCTATAGCTTGGCGGCGCTGGTGAAGGGACGTACCCCAGCCGTCGGCAGCGGGCCTGAACAAACGGTTCCGGCGATGCCCCATCTGATGACCGCGGAAGCAGCGGTGTTCATGCTCACCATCGCGCTCTCGGTTATCCTTGCGCTCTTCCTCGACGCACCGCTCAAAGAAGTCGCCAACCCGGCGGTGCCCGAGAACCCCGCCAAGGCGCCCTGGTATTTTCTCGGCCTGCAGGAATTGGTGTCGCACTCGGCCTTCATGGGCGGGATCGGCGTTCCCGCGATCGTCTTGATCGGCCTCGCCTTGATCCCTTATCTCGACCGCGAAACCGACGGCACCGGAGTCTGGTTCGGCGGGCCCGGCGGCGGGCGCCTGGTCATGCACTCGGCCGTCTTCGGTCTCGCAGCGGTGTTGGCAGTGGAGGCTTTCGTGATTCGCTTCGGCTGGATTCGTCAATGGTGGCCCGCCACGCCGCAGCTCGTAATAACCCTGATCAATCCCGGCACGCTACTCACCGTTCTCTACGCCTACTACTCGGTTCGGTCGATGAAAAAATATGATTCGACGCGCGCCGGCGCGCTCGCGCTGTTTACCTGCTTTATCTGCGGCTTCGTCGTCCTGACGGCGATCGGGACCTATTTCCGCGGACCGAATTGGGATTTTTATTGGTCGCCATCCCAGTGGCCGGGACACTAGCCCTGCGGGATCTCAAATGGCAAATCTCAGATTACAGATCGGAATCCAGGCTGAAAGATGAAAGCCAACAAACACCTGCTTCTGTGGTCGAGCCTGGTGGCGCTCGCCGTGTTGGTTGGGGCCGCCGTGCGGGAAAATTTTTTGAGCGACTGGCGCCTGATTCAGCGCCAGGTCGAGGCCCGTCTGACGGCATCCCAAGCCGCTGCCTTCTCGATTCAACTGCGCCAGATCGTCAGCCGCGACATCGGCGCCACCGACCGCTGCGTCAGTTGCCATGTCGGCATGGCGCAGGGCGAGAGCGGCATCGAGGGCGACCGCCTCTACGGGCGCCACAGAGATGTCGTCCATGATCCCGCGGTTTACGGTTGTACCGTTTGCCACGGCGGTCAGGGGCGGGCTACCCAGACCGCCGATGCCCACGGCAAAGTGGAGCACTGGCCCGAACCGATGCTTCCCAATGCCTATCTGTATGCCGGTTGCGGCGGCTGCCACACCCACTTGAGCGTGCCCAATCTCGCGCGGCTCGAACAGGGGAGAATCCGCTTTGAGCAAGCGGATTGTTTGGCTTGTCACAAACTCGAGGGGCGCGGCGGCACGCTGCGTCCGGGCGGAGCCGGCGGCCAGGAAGGACCGGATCTATCACGCGTCGGCGCCAGCGGTTTTAAGCCGGATTGGTACGCGCAACATCTGGCGCAGAAAAAAAAGGCTCCCACGGGTCCCTGGCTTTCCGCGTTCGGCGAGCTCGGTGAAGCGGAACGGCTGGCCATCGATGAATTTCTCCGTTCCAGAGTCGGCGCGCCCGGTTTGCTCGAAGCCAAGGCGGTTTTTCATACAGCGGGATGCCGCGGCTGCCACAAAGTGCGCGGCGTCGGCGGCGACGACGGTCCGGACCTGACCGCGGCGGGAAATCTCGATCCGGGGCAACTCAACTTCGCACAAGTCGCCGGCGAGCGGACGCTGGCCAATTGGTTGAAGCAGCATTTTCGCGCCCCGGCCTCGGTGGTGCGGGGATCCGCCATGCCGGAATTGGGTTTGACCGAGCGCCAGATCGATCATTTGACTTATTACATGCTGTCGCTGCGGCGGAGAAATTTCGCCCAGGCGCTTTGGCCGAAAGATCGCATTCGCGCCGAGCGCTTCGGCACAAGGGAATTCGCCACCGACGGCGCGACCCTCTACGGAACCTTCTGCGCCGCCTGCCATGGTTCAAACGGCGAGGGCATGCGTTACCCCGGCCTGGCGGCATTTCCGGCCATCGCCAATGCCGATTATCTACGCCTTGTTTCCGATGATGTGTTGCGCGCGCAGATCAAGCGCGGCCGCCCGGGCCGAAGAATGCCGGCTTGGGGCGAGTCGGAGAGCGGTCTGCGCGACGAGGAAGTCGATCGTTTAGTGGTTTATCTGCGCGACCTGGGCGGGGTCGCGTACGCGGGGGACGCCAAGCCGCGCCGTTGGGCCGAGGGGGATGCGGCGGCCGGACAACGTCTTTATGCCGACGTCTGCGCCTCCTGTCACGGCGACCGCGGCGAAGGCAAGGAAGGCCCCGCGCTCAACAATCGTGTTTTTCTCGATCTCGCCACCGATACCTATCTCTTCAAGACCATTCAGGACGGCCGCCGCGGCTCGTCGATGGTGGCCTTCGGCGCCGGTTCGTCCGTCCGGCAAACTCTTACGGACGCGGAGATCGCTTCGGTTATCGTGTTCATGCGAACTTGGGAGGGAAAAAAATGAAAAATTTAAGCCGCCGCGAATTCTTGGAATGGGTCGGCGCCGCCGGCTTTTCCGCGTTCGCCGCTTCGGTGGGCGATGCCTGGGGCGTCCAGGCGGTCGAGAACCCGCTGGCAACTTATCCGGATCGCGACTGGGAAAAGGCCTATCGCGATTTGTGGAAATACGATTCCACGTTTACCTTTCTCTGCGCGCCCAACGACACCCACAACTGTATCTTGAACGCCTACACCCGCGACGGCGTGGTGACGCGGATCGGCCCGACGATGAAGTACGGCGAAGCGACGGACCTGTACGGAAGCAAGGTGTCGCACCGCTGGGACCCGCGCGTCTGCCAGAAGGGACTGGCGCTCACGCGCCGCTTCTACGGCGACCGCCGGCTGCGCTACCCGATGGTGCGCAAAGGCTTCAAGGCCTGGGTCGATAAAGGCTTCCCGCGCGAAAAAGACGGCCGGCCGC
Source organism: Deltaproteobacteria bacterium (assembly GCA_030688735.1). Lineage (GTDB taxonomy): Bacteria > Desulfobacterota > Binatia > UBA9968 > UBA9968 > JACPFE01. The sequence goes on along the minus strand of JAUYJC010000462.1, from coordinate 9,618 downwards.
CCAAAGAATATTTCAATCGAGCCCGTGATGAGTGGCTGCGCGTGACCCACGAACAGGCGGCGGACATGGTCGCCGCGTCGCTGATCAACATCGCCACCACTTACAACGGCGAGAAGGGACAGAAGCTGCTAATGCAGCAAGGTTACGAAGAAGAAACCGTTCAAGCGACCAAAGGCGCCGGCACCCAGGTGCTCAAATTCCGCGGCGGCATGCCGCTGCTCGGTATGACGCGGGTGTTCGGCATGTATCGCCTGGCCAATTCCATGGCGCTGCTCGATCACAAAATTCGCGGCGTGAAGCCTGAAGACGCCCTCGGAGGACGGGGTTGGGATAATTATTCCTGGCATACCGATCTGCCGCCCGGCCATCCGATGGTGACCGGCCAGCAGACCGTGGAGTTCGATCTCCACGCCGTCGAGCAGGCGCGCATCGTCGTCGTGTGGGGAATGAATTGGGTGACGACCAAGATGCCGGACGCCCACTGGCTCACCGAGGCCCGGCTCAAGGGGACCAAAGTCGTGGTTATCGCCTGCGAGTATTCCTCGACCAGCATCAAGGCCGACGACGCCATCGTCGTTCGTCCGGGAACCACCCCGGCGCTGGCTCTGGGGCTTTGTAACGTCATTATGCGCGAGAAACTTTTCGACGCCGACTACGTGCGGCGCTTCACCGACCTGCCTTTGTTGGTGCGCGCGGATAATTTAAAGCTGCTGCGCGCTGAGAAAGTTTTCGGCGGCAAGCTGGCGGCGCTCAAAAACCAGACGAAAACCGTCGCCAAGGGTGACAAGGTGCCGCCGCCGGGCGCGCAGACCGACATGCTGGTTCCGGAAGGCTTGCGCGAAGCCTGGGGCGATTACGTTTGGTGGAACCGCAAGACTGCCAAGCCGGAAGCGATCTCGCGCGATCAAGTCGGCAAGTTTTCCCAGGTAGCCGATCCGCTGCTTGAAGGTTCGGTGGAGGTGACGCTGAAGGACGGCAAGAAAATCACCTGCCGGCCGATCTTCGACGTGATCGCCGAATATACTAAGCACTTCGATCCCAAAACGACCGAAGAGATCACCTGGGCGCCGGCGGAGGCGGTTGAAAGTCTGGCGCGGGAGATCGCCAAGGTGCCGGGCACCACGCTGTTCGCCGTCGGCATGGGACCGAACCAGTTTTTCAACAACGATAATAAAGACCGCACGCAGTTTCTCCTCGCCGCGCTCACCGGCAATATTGGAAAAATCAGCGGCAATATCGGTTCCTACGCCGGGAATTACCGGGTGGCGATGTTTAACGGTGTGCCCCAGTATATCAACGAGAACCCGTTCGATATCGAGCTCGACGGCGCCAAGCTGGCGCGGCCGAAGCAATATTGGCGGCCCGAGTCGGCGCACTACTACAACCACGAGGATCATCCGCTCAAGATGGGCAAGACCATGATCACCGGCAAGACCCATATGCCGACGCCGACCAAGTCGCTTTGGTTCGCCAACGCCAATTCGGTTCTGGGCAACGTCAAATGGCACTACAACACCGTGGTCAACGTGCTGCCGAAAATGGAAATGATCGCCGTCCAGGAATGGTGGTGGTCGACGTCTTGTGAATGGGCGGATGTGGTTCTAGCGGTGGACAGTTGGGCCGAATTGAAACAGCCCGATATGTGTTGCTCGGTGACCAACCCATTCCTCACCGTCTTTCCGCGCACTCCCTTGGAGCGGCTCTTCGAGACGCGCGGCGACATTGAATGTCTCGCCCTAGTGGGGAAACAGCTGGCGAAGCGCACCGGGGATCAGCGTTTTGCCGATATGTGGAAGTTCGTCGATGAGAAAAACGTCGAAGTCTATTTGCAGCGCATTCTCGATTTTTCCTCGACCACCAAGGGCTACAAATTTACCGACCTGGAGGAAAAAGCGAAAAAAGGCGTCCCCGCGCTGATGATGACGCGGACCAATCCCAAGACCGTGGGCTATGAGCAGGTTTACGACTCCCGTCCCTGGTACACCAAAACCGGCCGGTTGGAGTTCTACCGCGAAGAAGACGAGTTCATCGACGCCGGTGAGAACCTGCCGGTGCACCGAGAGCCGATCGATTCGACCTTCTACGAGCCCAACGTGATCGTCGCCCCGGCGCATCCGTTCATCAAAGCCAAGGGGCCCGAAAGCTACGGCGTCAAATTGGACGATCTTTCCAACGAAACGCGCCAGGGGAGAAACGTCGTGAAGAGTTGGGCGGAAGTCAAAAAGACCGCCCATCCGTTGGCCAAGGACGGCTACAAGTTCGTCTTTCATACGCCGAAATACCGCCATGGCGCCCACACCATGCCGATCGACACCGACATGGTGGCGATGCTCTTCGGCCCCTTCGGCGACGTCTACCGCCATGACAAACGCCAGCCTTTCGTCGCCGAAGGCTACGTCGATATCCATCCCGACGATGCCAAGTCGTTGTCGATCGAAGACGGCGATTATGTCTGGATCGACTCCGATCCTTCCGACCGGCCGTTTCGCGGCTGGCAGAAAAACGACAAGGATTACAAGTTCGCCCGCTTGCTTTGCCGGGCGCGCTATTATCCGGGGACGCCGCGGGGGGTGACGCGCATGTGGTTCAACATGTACGGCGCCACGCCCGGATCGGTGGAAGGACAGGAGTCGCGGAAGGACGGTTTGGCCAAGAATCCGCGCACCGGTTACCAGGCGATGTTTCGCTCCGGCTCGCACCAGTCGGCGACCCGCGGCTGGCTCAAGCCCACCTGGATGACCGATTCGCTGGTGCGCAAGGATCTGTTCGGTCATACGATCAATACGGGATTTCTTCCCGACGTGCACTGTCCAACGGGGGCGCCGCGGGAAGCGATCGTCAAGATCACCAAGGCGGAGCCCGGCGGCCTCGACGGCAAGGGACTCTGGCGGCCGGCCGCTCTCGGACTGAGGCCGAAGTATGAACGCAAGGGGATGAAGGATTATCTCAGCGGAAAATTCGTCGTCGCCTCCAATCCGAAGAAAGGCGGTACGAAATAATGGCGCGCGTATATAACTGGCAAATTGGCCGCGAAATGTCCTACTGGTATCCGGAAAGCCGCCCCAAGCGGCAGTTCGCGGCGGTCTTCGACACCAACAAGTGCATTGCCTGCCAGACCTGCACCCTGGCCTGTAAAACCACCTGGACGAGCGGCAAAGGTCAGGAGTACATGCTCTGGAACAACGTGGAGACCAAGCCCTATGGTTTTTATCCCATGGCTTGGGACGTCAATCTGCTCGAGAAGCTCGGCGCGCAGAACTGGGACGGCCAGCGCTACGCCGGACGCACGGTCTTCGAAGCGGCCCAGGCGGGCGAGCGGGCGCTCGGCTGGCGCCCCGAAGAAATCGACTACGCCCATCCGAACGTCGGCGAAGACGACTGCGTCAACGGCGTGGAGAAGGGCGCCCACTTCAGCGGCGTGCACAACTCCTGGTTCTTTTACCTGGCGCGCATCTGCAACCACTGCACCTATCCGGCGTGTCTCTCTTCCTGCCCGCGCGCATCGATCTACAAGCGGCCGGAGGACGGCATCGTCGTCATCGATCAGGCGCGCTGCCGCGGTTATCAAGAATGCGTCAAGGCCTGTCCCTACAAGAAAACCTTTTACAACGCGATGACCGGCACCGCGGAGAAATGCATCGCCTGTTTTCCCAAGATCGAGCTGGGCATGCAACCGCAGTGCTTCGTCAACTGCATCGGCAAGATTCGCTTCGCCGGCTGGATTTCCAAGCCGGAGGATGCTCGGGCGGACAATCCCATCGACTTTCTGGTGCATGTGAAAAAGGTGGCCTTGCCACTCTTTCCGCAGTTTGGTCTCGAGCCCAACGTCTACTACATCCCGCCGATCAACGTGCCGCGGGATTTTCTCCTGCAGATGTTCGGTCCCAACGTCGACGCGGCACTGGAGACCTACCGCAACGCGCCGAAGGACAAAGACCTTGCCGGATTGCTGACGCTGTTTGGCTCGACGGAAATGATGGTGGCGAAATGGAAGCGCGCCGACGAGCAGATAATCGGCTACGGCGAGAGCGGCAAAGAAATCGTTCGCGTGCCCATGCGCGAGCCAATCCTCGTGCGCCAGGCGTTCGATGCCGCGCGCAACGTGGCGCGCACGAATATCTCCTGAGGAGAACGGAAATGAACCGCTTGGCAAGAGACTTGGTTGTAAACCCCATCGGGATGGTATCGGATCCAATATGCGTGAGGAAGCGAAGAGTTTTCCCTCTCCCCTCGTGGGAGAGGGTTAGGGTAAGGGGGCTCTGCGCATCTTGGTCACCCTCACCTCATTCCTCTCCCGTCAAGGGAGAGGAAGTAAATAATCCGGGCGCAAGCGACAAGCGCGGTGATCTTATCAAGGGCTTACTGGACCCTCGAAACTTTGTTTTCCTGCTTGTCATCATTTTCGCTGGCGCCTTGGCCGGCTGTAAAAAACCAGGCCCGCCGCTTAGTGAGTCCGAAGTCAAGGCCGTCGTCGAGAAGAAGGCGCCCACGTCGATCGACGATGCGGTCTGGCAGAGCGCACCGCTCCATCCGGCGAAACTCTTGCTGCAGGATATGGTAGAACCGAGGCTGATGCAGACTTCTACGGCATTCGTCAACGTACAAGCGGTGAGCGACGGTCAAAGAATCACCTTTCGCCTGAGCTGGAAAGACGCCGCTCGGGATGACCTGCCCGGCCCCGCTCGGTTCGGCGACGCGGTTGCCGTTCAGTTGCCCGCCGCGACCACGGCGGACGTGCCGGCGCCGCAGATGGGCGAACAGGGAAAGCCGGTGGAGATCACTTACTGGTCAGCGGTTTTTCAGGCGGTGGTCGACGGCCGCAAGGACGACATCCACGCTATATTCCCGCAGGCCACAGTCGACCACTATCCCTTCGACGCCGCGTCGCTTAAAGCCGGCTCGCCTGAGCAGGTAGCGATGGCAAAGCGCTACGCGCCGGCGCGTAGCTTGGGCAATCCGATGGCCGGACCGCGCACGCAGCCGGTGCAGGATCTGATCGCCGAGGGACCCGGCACGCTCCGTCTGGCCGACAAGTCAACTTCCAGCGGCACGGGGAAACGCGCTAAGGATGGTTGGACCGTCATGCTGTCGCGCCCGCTGCCGAAAGGCCTTCAAGCAGGCAACCGAACACAAGTCGCCTTTGCGGTGTGGGAAGGGTCCCATCAAGAAGTGGGCGCGCGGAAAATGCGCACGGCTTGGATCCCCCTGGCCTTGGGGAGCAGCCAATGAAAAACTCCTCGGACTTGGACGCGCGCGAACTTTTGACTTTGGCCGCGGCGTGGCGTCTGGCGTCATTGCTTCTCGAGCGGCCGCGCCCCGAGTGGAAAATCGAGATTGCTCGCCTCGCCGCCGAAGTGAGCGATCCGCGGCTGCCGCCTTGGGCCGCGGATGCTGCTCAAGCGACGGAAGAATGCTATCATCGGCTCTTCGGACCCGCCGGCGCCGTATCTCCCCGCGAGGTCAGCTACTGCGGCTTCGAAGATCCGGGGCGTCTGATTGCGGAGCTTTCGGGTTTTTATCATGCTTTTTCGTTCAATCCGCAGCGCGAAGAATCCATAGACCATGTGTCGGTGGAAACCGGCTTCGTCGGTTACCTATTTTTGAAGGAAGCCTACGCGCGAATGCGCAACACTGCGGCGTCGGCGGCGATCGCCAAGGAAGCGAGAGAACGATTTTGCAGCGAACATTTGGCGCGCTTGGCGCGCGGCATGCGCGCACGCTCGGTAGAGATGCCGGCTTATCTACAAGGCGTGCTTTCCTGGTTAAACGATGGAATCGAAGCCGATGGCCGACCACCCGACGCGAGCGTAGTTTTCCATGAGCCCACCGGACCGATCGGCCGTTGAAGCAAGCCCTGCCGAAGCCGACTCCCCATCGCGCGGTCTCGGCAATAACAGTGCCAAGCCAGCGACCGCGCGCCGCCCGGCGCCGGGCGGTTCGCTCTTGCCGCGGGAGCATGGCGCGTATGCCGCAGTCGCCTTTCCGCTGATCACGGCGTTGTCGCTCGGCGCGCCGACCACCGTTCAACTGCTTTGGCTCGCCGGTTGTGTCGCGATTTTTCTGGCCCATGAACCGTTGCTGATCATGCTAGGTGAGCGGGGACGGCGAAGCCATACGGCACTGGGAGCCCGTGCCCGAAGGACCGCCTATGGTCTCGTTCCTCTCGCCATTGCTACGGGCGGGCTGGGCTGGTGGCTGGCGGCGCCGGCTGCGCGCGTCGCGCTGATCTTGCCGCTGGCACTCGGCGCGCTTTTGCTGCGGCTCATCCTGACTCATCGCGAGCGCAGCCTGCCAGGCGAACTGCTTGCCTGCGTGACCCTATCGAGTGTCGTGATCCCAATCGCCCTGGCCGGCGGCGCCAGTCCACGAGCGGCGATCATCGCCGGCGCCGTCTGGTGCGCGGTCTCCGCGTTGGCGACCCTCACCGTGCGCGCCACCATCGCGCGCGCCAAGCAAACGGCCAATCACCGCCGACTCACGTACGCGACGATCGCCTTTAGCGCGGCGGCGCTGCTCGCGTCGTTCTTTTTGACCCGCGCGAACGTTTTGCCCGTACTCGCCGCCGCGGCCATCCTGCCGTTTGTGCTCCTCGCCGTGGCATTTAGCGTCGTTCATGTCCATCCGCGCCATCTGCGCACCATGGGATGGTCGTTGGTAAGTAGCAACGTGATTACGCTGGTGGCGCTTCTCGTCGGGTTGCGTTGAGTGGCGGTGGAGAGCACGAGTGGAGAATTGAGCACGACGACGCGCGGCAACGACCCATCATCACTGACGGCGGCCCAGTGGTGGCTGCTGGCAGCCGTCGGCCTCAGCTCGTTGATGGTCGCCAGTCAAACCAGCGCTCTCAACGCCATTCTCCCCTTCGTGGCCAGATCCTTTGGCGTGGATCTCCCCACCATTCAATGGGTGGTCCTGGCCTATCTCATCGTGAGCAGCGGTTTGCTTCTGGCCTTCGGACGCCTCGGCGACATGATCGGCCAGCGGCGGCTTTTCCTGATCGGATTCGCGATCTTCATCGGCGGTTCGCTGCTCTCCGCGCTGGCCTCCAGTCTGGCGTGGTTGATCGTCACGCGCATCATCCAGGCCGTGGGCGGCGGGATGATTACCAGTTCCGGCTCGCCGCTGATTACCAAGACCTTGCCCCAGAGCCATCGCGGCCGCGGTCTGAGCGCCCAGATCGTGATGGTTTACTTTGGACTCGCTGCCGGACCCGGTTTGGGTGGGATTCTGGCGGATACCCTGGGATGGCACTGGGTATTTTTGGTGAACGTTCCCCTGGGCCTGCTGGCCGCGGCCGTTACTTTGGCCGCTGTGCCAAGAGACGAAATCATCGTCGCCAAACAACCTTTCGATTGGGTCGGCGCGCTGACGTTTATGGTGGCGTTGACCTCGTTATTTTTTCTCATGGGCAGCGGCAAGGGGCGGCAATGGTTGCCCGGCGGCGATGCCATCTTGTCCGTGGTTTTTCTTTTCGCTGCCGTCGCCTTCGTGGTCGTGGAGCTGAGACGCCAGGAGCCGATGCTCGATCTCAGGCTATTCAAAAGCCGGTTTTTTTCCGCCGCCACTTCCAGCGCCCTGATCAATTATATCGGCTATAGCGCCCTGGCGTTCATGGTGCCCTTTTACCTGGTGGATGGCATCGGTTACGGCGCAACCAGCGCGGGCGTTTTGATCATGGCTATGCCGGTGGGCATGATGATATCCGCTCCTTTCAGCGGCTGGTTTGCCGATAAGGTCGGTCCCTGGATTCCCGCATCGCTCGGGATGGTCCTGCTTGCCGGCGGGATTTTCATCTTCAGCCGCCTGGGAGCGGCGCCGTCGCAGAGCGAAATAGTCGCACGGCTGATGCTCGCGGGCGCGGGACTTGGACTGTTCAGCTCCGCCAACAACAGCGCGATCATGGGAGAGGTGCCGATCAATCGGCAGGGAGTCGCAAACGGCGTGGTCAGTACGGCGCGGCAACTGGGGATGATGCTGGGAGTAGCCGCGACCACGGCGATATTTAAGGCCAGATACCCATTGTACTCAGCGCTTGGGGAAGCCCGCGCAACCATGTCAGCCGTTGAAGACGCACTCTTAGTTGTATCGGGCATCATTCTACTGGGAGCGTTAACCAGCCTGGTGCGAGGCAAGGAAGAGGCGCAAAGCGAACCGGTGTCGTAACCGCGGTTCATTAAGAAGATTTATCTCGCCAAGCATGTCCTGAGCCGAGTCGAAGGGGCGCCACCGAAACAAAATCCGAAATCCGAATATCTAAATCCGAAACAAACCGAAACACTCAAGTACGAAATCTAAAACCCGATATCCGGAACGAACTTGTTTAGAATTTTGTGCTTTTTGATCATTTGGATTTGTTTCGGATTTCGAGTTTCGAATTTGTAATTTTATTTGTGCCTTACGCCTTTGCGGGAGAAAATCCGATTTCTTCGTTTGCGTACTGTGCGTTCTTTGCGGTTAAGTTCTCCGGTTCCGAGTGTTTAGTTGCGGCGAGCTTTGGGCGCGGATCGAAACGCTGGTCAGGAGCGCCACCAACGCGAGGATCATCGCGAGGGAAAAAGCCATTGAGTAGCTCCGGGTGAGATCATAGGTGAATCCACCCAGGTAGGCGCCGAGAGCGCCGCCTAAATGATGGACCCAGAAGATCACCCCCGAGAGTGTGCCGATGTGTTTGAATCCATAAAGTTCGCCGACCAGCGCCGCGCCCAGCGGGGCCAGAGCCATTAGCGTAAAGCCGAATAAAAGGGCGGACGCGTAAATCCAGAACGTGCCGTCGAAGAAAACCAGCAGAGCGAAGCACACAAGCCGGGGTCCGAAGGTCAGGAACAGGGGAATCTGCCTGCCCAATGTGTCCGAGACGGCAGCAAAAATGAGCAGACCCGGAATGCTGAGCAATCCCGCCAGCCCCTGGAGATTCGATGCCTCCTGAGCGGTAAGGCCCTGATCGGTGGCGAAGGGGATCATCTGGGTGACGAACAAGAAATCCTGAAAGCCGCAGACGAAGTAGCTCGCGCCCACCAGCAAGAAATTTCTCGACTTGAGCACGGCGGAGACGCGGGGTGATGAATCGCTGGAAACTTTTTTTGCGTCGCCAGCTGGCGCTGGTTCATTTTCGGCGGGATTGCTTTTAATCACGAACAGCGAAAGCGGCACAACGACCAGGCAGAGCAGAATCCCCAGGCTGGTCCAGGTCCAGCGCCAGCCGAAATTTTCCAGCAGCAGAGCGATCAATGGGATGAAAAGAAACTGCCCCAGGGCCGTTCCCGAGATCGCCACGCCGGACATGAAAACCCTTAGCTGCGTGAACCAGCGCGACAGCACCGACGCGACCACGGCGATGCTGATCCCCGATATGCCCGCCGCGACCACCACACCGTAGGACCAATAGAGATGCCACAGCGACGTGGTTTGGGAGGTGAGCACCAGGCCGGCGGTAGTGACCAGCGCCGACGCCGTGAAAAGACGCTTGGGACCGAAGCGGTCGAGGAGCTTGCCGGCAAGCGGCTGGCAGCAAGCGAAGACCAGCATGTTGATGGTGTAGGCGAGCGTGATCGCGCCTCGTTCCCAGGAAAACTCGGAGACCAGGGGTTTGATCAGGACGCCGAAGGAAAACCTCACACC
>JAUYJC010000459.1 GCA_030688735.1 Deltaproteobacteria bacterium | reverse complement strand
GACCCGCTACCAGGCCGGCATGCCGCGCGTGAACGACGGCGCGTTGCTGTTCCTGCAAACCATGTTGGGCAAGATGCAAGCGCCCCCCGAAAAAGACGGCAAGGGCGGCAGCCGCATCGCCATCATCTTCAACGGCTCGCCGCTCTCGAATGGCGACTGCGGCTCAGGCGAGAGCGAAATCCGCCGCTGGATACTGGAGAACGACTGGCTCGACGCCATCGTCATGCTGCCTGACCAGCTTTTCTACAACACCGGCATCTTCACCTACATCTGGCTGTTGCGAAACGAAAAACCCGCTAGCCATCGCGGGCGCGTGATGCTCATTGACGCGCGCAAGCAGTTCGAGAAAGAGCCGAAATCTTTCGGCAACAAACGCAATCGTATCACCGACGCGCACCGCGCGTGGATCGAGGAGCGCTATCGCGACGGCTGGGCCACGGGCTACACCGATGAGCAGGTAAAGATTTTCCAGCGCGAGGACTTCTCTTACCACAAGGTCAGCGTCGTCTTCTGGCAGACGGACGAACAAGATAAGCCTGCCATCATCACCGAGCCGTACGAAAAGGCGTTCACCGCCGCGAATGTCACCAAGGAACTGGAGTTCCACGCCAGCGAACTGACCTTCCGCGTGCGCGTCAAAGCGGCGGACGGGGAAAAAACGATCACTCTCTCCCTCGCTCCCAAGGACAACGCGGCGAAGAAATTCAAAGCGGCGTTGGGCGACCTGTCTGCCGTGCCGGGCACGGCACAGGCAGGCCGGCCCAAAATCCTCTCGGTCGAGTGGACGCACCGGCACTACGTGCAGGACGACGAATACATCCCGCATGGAGAGGACATCGCGGCGTTCTTGAAACGGGAAATCGCCAAGCCGATCATCCGCTGGGAAGACAGCCCGCAACTCGGTTACGAAATTCTGCCGAACAAATACTTCTACCGCTACCAACCGCCCACGCCCGCGAAGGACTTGCTTGCGGAGTTCTGGAAGCTGGAGAAGGAGGCCGAGAAGATGTTGGAGGGGCTGGCGAGATGAAGAAGTCACAAGAGGTCTCCATCGCATCGCCGGAATACCGGCGGTTCATTGAGCAGTTGAAGGCCCGCGTGTTATCCGCCCGCCTCTCCGCGGCACGGGCGGTCAATTGCGACCTGATCCTGCTCTACTGGGACATTGGACGTGGGATTGTGGAAAAGCAGCAAGCACTTGGATGGGGTGAGTCGGTAGTCGAAATGGTCGCGGCGGACTTGCAACAGGCGTTTCCGGCCACGACCGGCTTCTCGCCGCGCAATCTGCGCAGTGCGAAACAGTTATACCTCTCTTATTCCGATCCCCCAATTTGGCTACAGACTGTAGCCAAATTGCCGAGAGGGGCCAAAGCGGGTGACGCTAAAATTTGGCCACAAGCTGCAGCCAAATTGACAAATGAAACGGTCATCGAACTTCTGCGACAGCTTGTCGCAGAAGTTCCCTGGGGCCAAAACCTGCTCATTCTTAACAAATTGAGTGATTCCGTCGCCCGGCTTTACTATCTCCGCGCCACCGCCCGCTTCGGCTGGAGCCGCAACGTCCTCCTGAATCAGATCAAGGCCGGGGCTTACGAACGCGCCGTCACCGAGAAGAAGACGCACAACTTCCCCCTCGCCCTGCCGGAGCATCTTGCCGAGCAGGCCGAAGAAATGATGAAGAGTTCCTACAACCTGGAATTCCTCGGCATCCGCCGGGAAGCGAAGGAGCGGGAACTGGAGGACCGGCTGATTTCCCGTCTGCAAGCGTTCCTCCTCGAGCTCGGCTACGGCTTCTGCTTCGTCGGTCGCCAGTATCGGCTGGCCTTGGGACAGAAGGAGTATTTCATCGATCTACTCTTCTACCACCGCTTCCTCAAGGCGTTGGTGGCCTTCGAATTGAAAGTCGGGTCATTCGAGCCGGAACACGCGGGCAAGATGGATTTCTACCTGAATCTACTCAACGATACGGAACGCGGTGACGGCGACCAGCCGTCTATCGGCATCATCCTCTGCGCTGAAAAGGACGACGTGGAAGTCGAGTACGCCCTGCGCACGAAAGCGAACCCCATCGGTGTGGCCGTGTATCAACTCCAGTCGAAATTGCCGGCGGATATGAAGGGCAAACTGCCGACGGCGAAACAGCTCGCCGACGTCGTGCGGGCGGTCCTTCCCAAGAGGAGCGCCCCGTGACCCAACACTTCTACCGCTACCAGCCGCCCAGGCCCGCGAAGGAGTTGCTCACGGAGTTCTGGACGCTGGAGAAGGAGGCGGAGAAGATGTTGGAGGGACTGGCAAGGTGAACGTCGGCCAAGACAGTTTCCTCGCTGAGTTGCCGGGTGGTTGGACGTTTGACCGCTTCAAAGACGTGGCTATGCTCCGCAACGAGCGCACGGACGAGGCGAGTGAAGTGGAGGATTATCTCGAACTTGAAGACCTCGAATCCGGCACGGGGCGCATCCTGAATCGTCGTAACACAATGGAAGTTGTTAGCGATGTGACGCGGTTCAAGAAAGGCGACGTGCTGTTCGGCAAACTGCGGCCTTATCTCGAAAAGTTTTACGTCGCAGAGTTCGACGGCAAATGCACCGGTGAAATCCTTGCATTCAAGCCGGAGCGCATCGAAAGCCGCTTCCTTTTCTACTGTCTTGCTTCCTCGTGGTTCATCGAGCGGTGCAATATGCTCGCTTACGGCGCGAAGATGCCGCGCGTCAATTGGCCGACGCAACTAGCGCAGTTCAATCTCCCGCTCCCTCCGCTGCCGGAGCAACAGCGCATCGCGGAGTATCTGGATGCGAGTTGTGCAGCGATCGACGCGGCCGCGGCCGCCAAACGCCGCCAACTCGAAACACTTGACGCTGTGAGAGATTGTGTTATCGAATCCGCAGTCACAAAGGGACTACGACGTGACACCCGGATGCGGCCAGTTAACGAGGATTGGATCACAGAAATTCCGGCGCATTGGGAAGTGTGCCGAATCAAACGAATCGTCTCCCGTGTTGATTATGGCATCTCGGAGAGTACCGAGGCGGAAGGGCGATACCCGGTCTTGAAGATGGGGCATATCCAACGCGGCGAAATCGAGTTTCGTGACCTTGATTTCGTGGACGAGGTTTCAGACAACCTCTTCCTGGAGACGGGCGATTTACTCTACAACAGAACGAACAGCCCCGACCAAGTCGGCAAGGCGGCAATTTTCCGGCGGCGCAGAACAGACGAGATCACGTTCGCCTCCTACCTTGTCCGGTTGCGAACAAACCATCGCGCTAATCCTTACTTCTTGAACTACCTTGTCAACAGCAGCGGGTTTCTCTCGTTCGCCAGAAAACTGGCGATACCATCGGTGCAACAGTCGAATCTCAACTCGACAAGGTATTGCCGGATGCTGATTCCGCGACCACCAATCGAGGAACAATGTGAGATTGTTGCTTACCTTGATGCGAAAACGGCGGAGGTTTCCCGAATCGTCGCCGGTATCGAAACTCAAATCGCCACGCTTACCGCCTACCGCAAGTCGCTGATTCACGAGTATGTCACCGGCCAGCGCCGCATCACCGAGGCGGATGTGCAACGAGCAGCAGCGCAACGCAGGTTCGACAACCCCTGCCCAAAAGGGTAAAGAAAACCCTATATGTCGTCACCGGAACTCGATTATATCACCGTCAAAGGGTTCAAAAGCTTCACGGCCCTCGAGAAGTTGCCGTTGCAGCCCATCAACGTGGTCATCGGCCCGAACGGGTCGGGAAAGTCCAACTTTATTAGCGTATTCGCATTTTTGAATGCCATTCGCGAGGGTCGGTTACAGGACTATGTAACCAAATCTGGCGGGGCAGAGAAAGTCCTACACTTCGGATCGAAGACGACCAAGGTCATTGAGATTCACATCTCATTTCAAGATGGAGTCAATCAATACAAGATCGAATTGTCACCGTTGTCCGGCGATCAGCTTTACCCAGCTGGTGAAACAGTTTTATTTTGGAACAAGTCCCGTCACCCCGACAAACCATACAGCGAGGAACTAATTCCCCAGGGGCGAGAGGCGGGAATTAGTAATCCGAACTCCAAAAAGATCGCCAGCGTCGTTCGAGATCATCTGCAAAGGTGGCGACTTTATCACTTCCATGACACAAGCGCCGGGTCGCCCATGAAGAAGACGGCGTCGCTCAACGACAACCATTTTCTGCGGCCTGATGGATCGAATCTTGCTGCTTTCCTCTACTTTCTGCGTGAGAAACATCCGGAAGCCTACGGTCTCATTCGTGGAACAGTTCAACTCGTCGCTCCATTTTTCGACGATTTCCAGTTGGAGCCGGCGCGACTAAAGCCCGATTCTATTATTCTAGAATGGCGGCACAAGAACTCGGACGCATACTTTGATGCTACCATGTTTTCCGATGGAACTTTACGTTTCATCGCCTTGGCCACTTTGCTTCTTCAACCGGAAAAATATCGGCCGTCCGTGATCTTAGTCGATGAACCGGAATTGGGATTGCATCCCTACGCAATCACCATGTTGGCATCTCTGATCAAGCAGGCCTCTATCAAGACACAGGTAATTGTTGGCACGCAGTCGCCGCTCCTACTCGACCAATTCCGCCCGGAAGATGTCTTGGTGGCAAATCGCGTCGAAGGAAGCACGGAACTGACACGACTTGAATCCTCAAAATTGTCCAATTGGCTGGACGACTATAGCCTCGGTCAGTTGTGGGAGAAGAACGAGCTCGGCGGGCGACCTGCCAAAGAATGACCTATGGCGCGCTTGCTGATCCATGTCGAGGGTGAAACGGAAGAGACGTTTGTCAACGAACTTCTTGCGGATCACCTGTACAACTATGGGTATGAGAGCGTCAGCGCCCGGATAATTGGGAACGCCCGGTTACGGGAAAAAAGAGGCGGCATTCGAGCGTGGAATACGGTCAAGAAAGACATACTCAATCACCTTAAAGAAGATACCGGCTGCTTGGCGACAACCATGGTGGACTATTACGGGCTGCCGCAGAGGGGAGACATGGCTTGGCCAGGACGAGCCGAAGCGGGGGAACTGCCATTCGCGGATAAGTTTCCATGTGTTGAGAAGGCACTGCTCGCTGACGTGGCTCAGGAGCTTGGTGGTGAATTTGAGGCACGTCGTTTTCTACCATTCGTTGTCATGCACGAATTTGAGGGCCTGCTATTCAGCGATTGCCAAGCGTTCGCCGAGGCGATCGCACGACCACAACTTACGAACCGATTTCGAGATATTCGTCAGCAGTTTGCCACGCCTGAGGAGATAAACGACTCTCCCGTGACCGCTCCGTCGAAGCGCGTCGAGGAGATGGTAGCAGGTTACGAAAAACCACTCTTTGGCACTCTCGCCGCCCTAAGAATGGGACTCGATACCATCCGCAGTGAGTGCCCGCATTTCAGAGATTGGTTGGAGCGGTTGGAAGCGTGGCCAGAACGACATGGCACGTAAACGAAAACCCGAAATAACCTTTCAAACGCACATCGCGGAATATCTTGTCCGCGAGCACAAGTACGGCGTGCTCGAACAGACCGACATCACCGACACAGAGCATTTCATCGCCGAAGATCACCTCTGGTCTTTCCTCAAAGCCACCCAGGCCGACACGCTCAAAAAGCTCGAAGACGATTACGGCACGGACGCGCGGGACGAAGTGTTCAAGGCGCTGCGCAAGGAACTGGAGCATACGCCGCTTTGGATGTTGCTGCGCCAGGGCCTCAAGGTGCGCGAGCTGGAGTTCCGGCTGTTTTATCCCAAGCCACGCTCCGCCGAAAGCGCCGCCACCACGAAACATGCCGAGAACCGTATCACCTTCCGCCCGCACTTCTACTTCGGGGAAACAAATCAGGAGATTGATTTCGTGTTTTTCCTCAACGGCCTGCCCATCGTGGCACTGGAGTTGAAGCATGAGGCCAATCAGAACCTGCATGACGCCGTGGCGCAGTTCGCCAAGCGCGAGCACTCGCGCAAGATTTTCCAGCACCCGTTCCTGTATCTCGCCGCCGACACCAGCGACGCGATGGCCGCCACCGACCCACGCCGAGAGGAAAATTTCCGCTGGCACAACACAGGGCTGACTAACACGCCGCTAAATCCGGACGAATATCCGGTCGAGTTTCTTTACCGCGAAGTTTTGTCCAAAGAACAATTGCTGGAGGCGCTTTCGTTCTTCCTGGTCCGCGTACCCGAGCGCGAGGCGGAGGACGACAAGACGGAACGCTCGGCGTTCACGCTGTTCCCGCGCTACCATCAAAGCCGTTTGGTGCGTCGTGTGGCCGAGGACATCACGGCCCATTTCGCCGCCAAGGGCGACATCGGCAAAAAATATCTCGCCGACCACTCCGCCGGCAGCGGCAAGACGCTCTCTATCTGCTGGCTGGCGGACCGACTGCACAGCCTGTTCAAGCCCGGCACGAACGAGAAGTTGGTGGACATCACGTTCATCCTCACCGACCGCAAATCGCTCGACACGAATATCCGGGAGGACATCGCGAATTTCACGCACCTGAAAGACGTGGTAGGCATCGCCAGAAAGGCGGACGACCTGCCGCGCTTCCTAAAAGAGCGCAAGCCGATCATCGTCACCACGCAGCAAAAGTTCGCCTGGGTTCTGGAAGAACTGCAAAACAACCCGGCGTTGAAGAACCTGCGCGTCGCGTTCCTGATTGACGAAGCCCATCGCTCACAGGAGGGCCAGATGGGCGCGGCTATCCGCCTGCCGTTCCGCAAGGCGGACGAGCCGGACGCCGACGCGCCGGAGCTGGACCCGGAGGAACAGATCGCCAAGGTCATCCGCGAGCACGATCTGAATCAATTATTCGTCGCGTTCACCGCCACGCCGGCGCCCGCCACCGTCAGCCTGTTCGGCGCGCCGTTCGACAGCTACACTGAGGCCGAAGCCATTGCCGAGGATTACATCGTGGACGTGGCGGCCAGCATCATTTCCTACAAAACGCTCTACAACCTGCATTGCCATTTCGTTCCGCCGCCCGAGGAGGAGGAAAAGGTTTATCCCAAGGGCGTCGTGTCCAAGGCACTCATGAATGTGGCCTTTCAGGACGACGGCCTCATTCAATACAAGGCCGAGGTCATGCTCCGCATTTTCGAGGAGAAAGTGATGCCGCTCATCGGCGGCCGAGCCAAGGCGATGATCGTCACGAGTTCCCGAGTGGCCGGATTGCGCTATTTCAATATCATCAAGGAAAAGCTCAAGGAGCGCGGCGCGGATTACAAGGTGCTCTAC
>JAUYJC010000457.1 GCA_030688735.1 Deltaproteobacteria bacterium | reverse complement strand
CCTCTGACTTGCCGCCGGGTACGAGGCCAATGATCGGATTCCTATCAGCGGCATGAACTCCCCCGCGCATTAAACAAAATGGCAGTTCATTACTGCTGGATGCCGTAGCGGCGCGCGATCAGATAATAGGTGATCGCGACGGAGACCAGGATAAAAGTCCAGAGCACGCCGAAAGCGGCCAATTCTCCCACCTGTCCGTTTTCCCATAGCTCGTAGATCGCGACCGACACCACCGGCGTCCGCGGGCTGACCAAGAGAACCGACATCGAAAGCTCTTTGGCGGACAGCAGGAAGATAAACACCCAACCGCCTAAAAAGGACGGCGTTAACAAGGGTAGAGTGATGCGCCGCATGCAATTCGTCCACGAGGCGCCAGAGGCATAGGCCGCTTCTTCCAGCTCCCGATGCAACTGGAGCAATCCCGCATGGGTATAGCGAATGCCGTAAGGAATGTAACGCGTGACGAACGCCACGAGCAAAATCCACAGCGTGCCGTAAATCGGAATCGGCACGATCAGATAAAAGCGCATGATCGCCAAGCCCATGACGATGCCGGGGAACAAGAGAGGGAGGGTGGTCAGCAGATCGAGCAACCAGCGCCCGCGCAGTTTCGTGCGTACGAGAATCCACGAGGCAAAGGTGGTCAGCAACATGACGGCGCTGGCGCTGCCGAGTCCGAGCAAAATACTGTTTTTTATCGAGTCCGTGATTTTCGGAAAATGGATCGCGGTGACAAAATTTTTCACCGTGAACATGGAAAAAGCCTCAATGGACGGCTGCATGTAGAACGGTAACAGCGACGCCCAAAGGACGATGAGAAACGGCAACACGAGTAGAACGAAGGAATAGAGCAGCAGCGCGGCGGCGGCCAGATAGCGCCAGCGGCCGAGATGGATCACCGCGGGCCGGTAGCCTTTGCCGGTAATGGTGTGAAATTTGGAGGCTTCCCGCGTGACGCGAAAATAAACATAAAGAGTCCCCGCCACCACGAGCATCAAAAGCACGGCAAATGCGCCCGCTCTGCCGTAGGTCGGCGGCAGGCGTTGCGCGTCGAGAAGAATCGACGTTGTCAGAACGCGAATGTCGCCGGGAAGCCCGACCAGAGCCGGGATCTCAAAGGATTCGAACGCGCGAATGAAGATCAGCAGCACAACGGAAAAAAACGCCGGCAGCATCAGCCTGAGAGATATCCTTCTAAGCGTTTGCCAGACCCGGGCGCCGCACGCGGCGGACGCTTCCTCCAGAGATGGATCCATCGAACGGAAGGAAGCGGCCAGCATGAGAAAGACAAAGGGCGACCACAGAAGGGATTCGACGAACACCATCCCCCACAAGGAATAGACATTGAGCACCGGCGCGCTTTGATT
Source organism: Deltaproteobacteria bacterium (assembly GCA_030688735.1). Lineage (GTDB taxonomy): Bacteria > Desulfobacterota > Binatia > UBA9968 > UBA9968 > JACPFE01. Next base: position 1,580 of record JAUYJC010000457.1, on the reverse strand, counting down.
GAGCAGGGTGCGGAGCCAGTAGTTGACCGGTCCCGCCCTGCCCAGCAGCAGCAACCAACCGATGGTGTATAAGATAAACGGCGTCCCAAAGGAGGCGAAAGCCGTGAAGTATCCCAAGCCGCGCAGCGGCGCATCGGTTCGGGTTACGATCCACGCGACGACTCCGCCGATGCAGGTCGCGAGCAGCGCGCTGGCCACGGAAAAATAAATGGTATTGAGCAACGGGCCAAAGACCTGAAGCTCCCGAAACAGGTCTTGGTAGTAACGTAGTGTAAACTCATCCAACTCCCCGGTAAACTTGGTGGTGAAAAGGCTGGTTTGAATGACCGAGTAAAGCGGCGGAAGAACCAGGTAGGCCGTGACGACGGAGACCAGTATCAACACGTAGCTCTCCGCGCTGAAACGGCTCACGGCACGCAGCCACCACCCCCCGCGCGCGGCCCCTTCCCCGGCGGATTGAAGCGCTACGTCAACGGTCTCAGATCGCTGTCGTGGGGCCACAACGGCTCAACAACTTCACTTGAGAAATTGTTTCTGAAAATAATCGGCCCAGTCGTTGCCCTGATCGAATTGCATGTCAGGGCTCATGTAGAGCGCCTTGGTAAATCGTCCGCCACCGGCTTTTAAGTCCGCCTGTTTGGCGGGCACCTTGGGGTGGGCCGGCAGATAATCGGCTTGCTGAAAAACCTTCTGGCCCTTCTCGGAAAAGACAAAATCCAGAAATAGCATGGCCGCGTGGGGGTGGGGCGTATTTTTCGCCAAGGCGGTGGTTTGAATCGTCGCGGTCACCGGCTCGATAGGATACCAATCTACCGGGGCTCCCTTGCTTTTGCTGATGTAAGCATGATGGTTGAAGATGTGAAGCCCGATCGGATACTCCCCCGCGATCACCAGGTCGAGGATCTGCCGGTTGCTGGCGGTGCTCTTGGCGATATTCTGATTTTTAAGTTTCTCCAGGTAGGCTTTTCCGGCTTCCGCTCCCCTCGACGTTAAAACATTGCCGATGAACATCGGCGCGCCTGAGCCGCGGCTCGTCGACCACATCATTTGGCCTTTCCAGCGCGGATTGAGGAGATCTTCATAGGTTTTCGGAACTTCCGCGGGCTTGACCATTTTGGTGTTGAAGCCGGGAGTCAGAAAGTAAACGTTCGTCGTCCCCCAAAAGCCCTGAGCGTCCTTCAGCTCCGGCGGATAGTCGGCCAAAGAGGGTGAATAGAAGCGCTGTAGAAAGCCCGCGCGCTTGACCATGACCGCCGACACCGTGCCGTCGACGAGATCGGCGTCGTAGCGTTTGGCTTGGTACTCCGCGAGCACTTTGCGCACGACATTCTCCGAGTTGCCGCGATAGAACTCGATTTGGACGAACGGATACTCTTTTTCAAACGCCTCTTTGACCGGCCGCACCACCTGATCGACGATCAGCGTCGTGTACCATAGAAGTTTGCCTTCTTTTTTCGCCCCTTCGACGAGAACCTTCTGGCGGTCTGCCGACTTCATCATCGCGATGTCCTCGACTGATGCCGCCATGGACGGCCGCGAAGGCGTCGTCGCAAACGCCAGGGTCATCACTACGATACCAG
>JAUYJC010000456.1 GCA_030688735.1 Deltaproteobacteria bacterium | reverse complement strand
GGCCACGGCAACCCTATGCGAATCCAGTGAGTTGGGCGCCGATGAACGCCCATAAAGTGCCTAGTAGATCCATGGCGATCGAGAATCTCATGAATTCGCAGAAAACTGCATTGCTGCGTCCAAGAGTTTTGCAAGAGGCTCTGCTGATCAAAAGAAAACGGGCATCCTTTACATTCTGTGCAAAAGCTGCCCGTTTCTGACGCCATAGCGTCGCATGAAACTTATTTAATTTTTGTCTTAAAACTGCCCGCTTGCCGGCGCGGCATCACGTAATATCGTGGGCGGATCTCATTTGGCTCTCTTACGAGCTTGCTTCCGGGAAAGTCCTTCCTTCGCTTGCCCGCCGAGCGGGGGTTACACCGAGCGGTGTTGAGGTTGAGGACTTGATTCAGGCAGCTCGATGCCGATTGAGAAGCCTGGGCGAATTACGCCCGCCCGCCTTGAGCGGGCCTTCTTGGCCCGGTGGAGTGATTTCTCCCGTCATGGATAACCTCCATTTCTGGAAGAGTCTGGAACAGCCGCGCGGTCCGTTCTCACTCTTCCCGCCCTGAGTGGGAAGCCCAGGGTTCAGCTTTTTTCTATCGCCGTGCTTGTCCCATGTCAAGATGTTTTGGCGAAAAAAATTAAGCCTCAAGCTAGACGAGTGAAGCGTTCGTCCGACCTGTCCTTAGGGAATTGTCCATTGCTACCGGTGGCCACGCATCTCCGCGTCCGTGAATGGCCCGACACCCATAATTTGATGGACCTCCCATTCGACGATTTCGAAGGCGCAAAAACCGGCCGCGGTGAACGGATCACTCGCGGCAATGCTTTCCGCGTCTGACTTCGATTCCGCGCGAATGACATAGATGCCATATTTGCGATCGCTGCTCGGCCCGGAAAAAAGAATCTTTCCCAATTGATGTTGGGCTTTCATCCAGACCAGGTGCTCATCCAAATTGACCGTCCATTCCTCGCGCGGTTTCACCGGCCGTCGCAATACCAAGTACCACATGTTGTCCTCCTGCTGGCTACATGACTGTAGAACATAACCCGCCGCAGCCCACAGATATGCCCGGGCCCGCCGGGCTGTCAAGAAGCTTCTTTCTCGGCTAGTGACTATCTGCCGATGGCGATGGCAACTGTACCGATGACTACCGAGAGCGTGCCGGCGATGGTGCGGGCGTTGATCTCTTCCCTGCCGCGCAGGAATATAATGGCGATGAGCAGGTTCCATAAAGGGGTCGTCGCCACAATTGGCGAGATGATAACGACCCGCCCCGAGCTCAAGGCCATGAGCGAGAGCAAGGCGCCGAGTCCTTCAAATAACCCCGATAAAGAAAAATGGACGATGGCCTTGGGATGCCATATAGGACTCCGATTGTCCCGCGACAACCAAAGGTACGGCACCGCGCCGGCAAGCGAGACCACTGCGACGACGGCGGCAAAAAATACCGGTTCATCAGTGATCGTCAGTCCGTAACGTCTAAGCGGGTATGCGACACCCGCCAAAACACCGGCTGCAAGGGAAAAGGCGATATGCCACCAGCGATATCCTGGTGGCGGTACGTCCGGTTTCCACGAGATCAGCACGACTCCGACGACGATCAACAAGGTGCCGGCGACGATCATCGCGCTCGCCTTCTCGTGCATGATCACGATGGCGATCAACGCGCTCCAGAGCGGGTAGGTATTGCGCAACGGCTGGCTGCGCGAGGTGCCAATCTTGTGCAAGCCTACGAAGGTCAACAGACTGGTGATGCTTTGCTGGATGCCCAGGATCACGAACACGATCAGGGCGAGCCGGGCAAAAACGGGGATGCCGCCGGTAAAAATGACCGCCGTCCACAAAAGGATTGTGCGCGCCAGCAGCGATATGATGGTCGCGGCCAGCGGCGTCGAATGCTGCAGGCCAAACCAGCCGCAGAGCGTAAAAAGCGCGTACGAGACGGCGGCGAGGAGAGCTAAGGCTTCGGGTGGCATGCGCGGTTGTTGCGAGAGGACTTACTAGACTCAAACGTCCGAGTCAAAGAAAATAGTTGAGCGAAACATTTAATTCCTGCGAGGCTTATCGTATATAATAACCCCCATCTTCCGAGAGCCATTCGAACCAAGGAGTTCCCATGCAAATCATCGTTGTCGGATTAGCGTTGCTCTGTTTCCAACTCGTTCAGCCGTCCGGGCTTCACGCCCAGGACGGGATCCGCGATTTGGTCGTTAAGATTCACGCCACACATCACACCCCCAACCTGGTCCGGCCATGGGCGAAGAACAGTCCCCAGCAGGTTAAAGGCTCGGGTGTGGTGATCGACGGCAAACGGATTCTTACCAATGCCCACGTCGTTCGCTACGCGAGCCAAATCTACGTGCAACCGAACCAATCCTCCCGGCGCATTCCCGCGCGCGTGGAATCGATCACGCCGGCGCTGGACCTAGCAACTTTGAAACTCGATGACGAGTCGTTTTTTGAGGGGCGAGGCACGCTTCCTTTCGCCCCTGATTTGCCTCGGGTCAAGGACATCGTGAACGTTTACGGCTATCCCACCGGCGGAACCGAACTCTCGGTGACCCAGGGAATCGTTTCCCGCATCGAATATACTGAATACTATTATCAGGGCAGCGGGCTACGAATCCAGGTCGATGCCGCGCTCAACTTCGGCAATAGCGGCGGCCCTGCGGTTACCGACGGCAAGCTCGTCGGTCTGGTCTTCAGCCTGATTCAAAATGCCCAGAACATCGGCTATCTGATCCCGGTCGAAGAGATCCGGTTGTTTCTCACCGATGTCGCTGACGGCGTTTACGACGGCAAGCCGCAGATGCTCGATGTGATCCAGACGGTGGAGAACGCCGCCTTGCGGCAAAAACTTCGCCTGCCCGACGGCATGAACGGCGTCATGGTCACCGAACCCTATCGGTCCGATCCGGACTATCCATTGAAAGAGTGGGACGTCATCACCCAAATCGGCGACACGCCCGTAGACAGCGACGGCAAGGTCGCGGTTCGTTACGATCTACGCCTCTCGGCTTCTTATCTGGTGCAGAACAGCACCAAGAACGGCCGGCTGTCGCTCACGGTCTTTCGCGACGGCAAGGTCATTCATGTCGCCCTGCCCGTTTTCAACCAACGCGAGTTGGTCATACCTTACCTGATGGCTGGCCAACCCAAGTATTTTATATTGGGGCCTTTGGTGTTTTCGGCAGCCTCCCAAGACTATCTCGAACGGCTCGGTAATCAACGGTCGGCGGCGCTTGGGCAACGGCCAAGCCCACTGGTCACGCGCCGCTACGACAAGCCGGTTTTTCCCGGGGAAGAACTGGTGGTCGTTGCCTCGCCGCTGTTTCCCCATCGCATGACCAATGGTTACGATGATCCCAACCGGGCCGTTTTGAGCGAAGTCAATTCCATACCGGTCAAGAATCTGCGTCACCTGGTGGAAATTTTACGCGACGACCGGGACAGCCAGATAACTTTCAAATTCGCTAAATCCGGCGCGTTGACGAGTGAGACCATGGTCTTCAATCGGCAGGAGCTCATCGAGGCGATCGGTAAGATTCTCGAAGAGAACGGCATTCGCTATCCGTATTCGGCCGACCTTGCGGGAGTCTGGGAAACCTACCTGACTGCCATGCCGAAAACCGCGCTATCCATCTGCTGCGCATCGCAGTGAAGTGCGCGACCGGCGCCGGTACAGCTTCTTTAGGCCAGTTCGGGCGACTCGCTTTAAGCTCATGGCAGCGAACAAACTACAGGTCTCGGTGGGCAGCAATGTTTGTAACCGTATGAAAATTCTCCGTTCGCTTGCCATTGGCGTGCTGGTTGCCTGCACGCCCGTTTCAGATCAATTCGCCGCACCGGCTCCTGACGTCTCAATCGACGTACTGGTTCGCGGCCTGGACACTCCCTGGGCCATCGATTTCGCTCCCGACGGCCGGACTTTCATCACGGAGCGGCGTGGCCGAATCCGTGTCCTGGAACGGGGCCATTTACGGCCTGATCCGTGGATGACGCTGGATGTCGCGTCATCCGGCGAAGCCGGGTTGCTCGGCCTGGCGCTGGATCCACGGTTCGCGCAAAACTTTTTCCTTTACGTCGCTTACACATATCGAAACGCCTCCGGCCAAATGAAAAACCGTCTCGTGCGATTACGTGAGGATCCGAAAACCGGCAAAGGCATCCTGGACCAAGTGCTCATCGATAATATCGCCGGCGCCAACAACCACGATGGCGGCAGGGTGAAGTTCGGGCCCGACGGCAAACTTTACTGGAGCATGGGCGACGCCCAGGAGAGCCGGCTGGCGCAGAATCTCGCTTCGCTAAACGGCAAGATTCTCCGGCTCAATCCGGATGGTTCCATACCGAAGGATAATCCTTTCGCGAATTCTTATGTCTACTCCTATGGCCATCGAAATCCGCAAGGACTGGCCTGGCAGCCCAAAGCCGGACGATTGTACGCGACGGAACATGGCCCCAGTGGTTTTCAAGGCTGCTGCCGCGACGAAGTAAATCTCATCGAACCGGGCAAAAACTACGGCTGGCCCGAAGTGCGCGGCGATGAAACACGCGAGGGCATGGTCCCGCCGGTTATTCATGCCGGCACGAGCGAAACCTGGGCGCCCACAGGAGCGACATTCTCTACCCGCGGCCCATGGGCCGGCTCCCTGCTTTTCACCGGGCTACGCGGTCAGACGCTCTATCGCCTGCCGCTCGATCCCAGCGATCCGCGAAAAACGGGTCAACTGGAACGGCACTTCTATCGGCGCTTTGGCCGGCTGCGGGACGTGGTCGAGGGGCCGGATGGAAACCTTTATTTACTGACCAGCAATCGCGACGGCCGCGGCAGTCCAATCGAAGACGACGATCGGCTCATTCGATTGAGCTTCAAATGAGCCTCAACCGGCTGCGTTGATACCTCCTGGGCGCTGATATAAGATCGCCCCGTTGCGGAAATCGGCCGGTTCATCCAAAGGAGCGAATCATGCGCAAACGATTGTTCTCCTGGCTAGGAAGAGAATTCATCGAGCTGACCGGCGAAGCCAAACCGGCGGCCAGCGCGACCGAGGAGGCAAAGGGGATCTTCGAGCGCTACGAACAAGAGCTTCGCGGTCATGGATTGTCGCTCGACCACACGGTGCGCACGCGGCTCTGGGGCAAAGACCGAGACAGCCGCGATCTCGGTAGCACAGAACGGGTTAAGATTCTCTCCGGCAAAGCGCGTTCCGCGAGTTCCAGTTTTATATCTCCAACTCATTTCGATTCCGGCGGGCGGGTGGCCATCGATCTCCTCGCCATGGGCCCCTCACGCCCTGATCTTCAAAAGGTGCTCAAAGAGTATGAGCCGCCGATCACCCCTCTGCGTTACCTCATTTACGATTCGGTCGTCGTACTGTCCGGAGTAACAGCGGTATTGCCGGCGCTCGAAGAACAGATGGGCGATATCTTGCCGCGCATCGAAGGCTCGTTGAAAGATGCCGGCAGTTCCTGGAAACAAGCCGTGCAAGCTTCTTTCCTGCTCCACCGCAGCCAAAACCTTGAGACGCTCAAGGCGTTATTTGAGAAACAGGTCAAAGCCAACATCCCGCAAATGGAATATTTTTACGTGGACGGTTACTCGTCCGCAGGCAAACTGATCGAAATAGAAGTGACGGCAACAATCTAACGACGAGGAACCAAGAGATGAGTGAACAACGATTGCGCGTAGCCATACTGGACGATTTTGAAAAGGTCGCCGACAAGGTGCCGGCCTATACGAAACTCAAGGCCCGCGCCGACGTAACGATACTTAGGGAGCGGCTTGAAAGCTCCGAGAAGATCGTTCAAACGCTGCGCGATTTCGACGTTCTCTTGCTCATGCGCGAGCGTACTCGCTTCAGCGACAAGGAATACGGCCAGCTACCGGGCTTGAAGTTGATATCTCAAACTGGCCGTACCACCCGGCATCTCGATCTGCCTGCCGCGACCCGGCGCGGCATCGCGGTCGCCGGAACACCAAGCGACAGCGGTTCCACGACCAAAGAACTTACCATCGGCTTGATCCTGGCGCTGCTGCGAAAAATTCCCCAGGTGAATCAGCGCATGCGTGAAGAGAGCTGGCCTGCGCTTACGGGTCTTATGTTGGAAGGCAAGACCGTCGGGGTGCTCGGTTTCGGGCGGATCGGCAAAGAGGTGGCGCGCATTCTGAAGGCATTCGATACTCGCCTGCTCGCCTACTCGCGCTCTCTCACGCCCGAAAGAGCGGCGGAGGGAGGCGCGGAAGCTGTCTCGATGGAAACGCTGCTGAGAGAGTCGGACGTGGTTACCCTGCATATCCAATTCAACGAGCAAACCCGCGGTATCATCGGAGCCAAGGAATTGGCGCTGATGAAACCCGGCGCCTATCTGGTCAACACCGGGCGCGGCCCGCTCGTGGTCGAACAAGCGATGATCCAAGCCCTCGAGAGCGGTCGCCTCGGAGGCGTCGGCCTCGACGTTTACGACATCGAGCCTCTGCCGATGGATCACCCTTTGCGGCGCTTCGACAATGCCATTCTCATGTCGCACCGCGGCTATGCGACCGTGGAAATCCTGAGCGAGCGTTACGAGCAGGCGATGGAAAACATCCTGAGCTTCATCGACCGACGACCCGTCGATCTGCTCAATCCTGAAATACGGGATTCAAACAAACCTTGACTCATCCATTTACAAGAACAAAAACGACAAATCCCCTGCCCTCGCGGACTCTACCGTGGTAAAACGTTCCTGCAGCGGCTGGGCCTTTTAGAAGTATGAGCGTGCGCCCGGAGACTGGATCTTTCTCGACGAGTTACGACACCGATTGGTCAACTATTGGGACCGCCAAAACTGATACGAAGCTCGTTTTGCAGTCTTAGCAACGGGTTGCTAATCTATTTCACGGGATCAATTAATTCCTGATGTAGCATGACTGAGCCTATTTTCCGTGGTGCTCGCGGTTCGAATGCCGGTGATGATTTTCACGAGCTTTGGGCCTTGCGCCAAGCGTTGGCTCTTCTTGACCAAGACACGGCTCTAACCGCAGTTACGGTTGAAGGTCTGCTCGCCGAAGACGAAGAAGGCAAGCCCCTTGACACGTGGGATGGTGTCGATTGCGCGCTCTATTATGGCAGCGAT
>JAUYJC010000447.1 GCA_030688735.1 Deltaproteobacteria bacterium | reverse complement strand
CAAGGAAAAACCAATTATCATTTCGACCAAAGGGAGAAATCTTTCTCAGATCCCTCGCATTCGCTCGGGATGACGGACGGTGGCCCGTCACCTTTGCGAGCTTGGCGTCTTGGCGGGAAAAAATCCGGATTTCTTGTTAGTCACATACACCCGATCGAATTTTGTCTTCTGATGCTTGTTCTGTTTACGCCCGCGCGTGCATCCCTAGCGCAGGAGCGTCTGGAGCGCGTCACGCTGGCGATTCCGGTCCACGCCCTGAGCCAGCTCCCCGCCTTCGTCGGCAGCCGCTTCGGCCTGTTCCGCGAAGAGGGACTCGACGTTCAGATCATCCAGATGCGCACGGCGCTGGTGGGGCCCGCGCTGATCAGCCGCGATCTCGATTTCGCCACCGCCGCCGACACCATGCTGCGCGCCGCCACCTCCGGGCTGCCGGTCAAAGTCATCGCCTTCGGCGGCATCAAGCCCGCGCTCACCTTGATCGTGCGGCGAGAGATCAAAAAGCCTGAAGACCTCAAGGGCTAAATGATTTCGGTTTCCTCGCGCGGCAGCACCACGGATATCGTCGCCCGCGACATCGTGCGTCACTTCGGGCTCAACCCCGATACCGACATCGTCACCATGCCGCTGGGCTCCCAGACCAATCAACTAGCCGCGCTCAAAAGCAACGCGGTCCAGGCGTCGCTTTTTACGCCGCCCTACGACGCCATCGCCGAGCGCGACGGGTTTCGCGTCCTGGCGGTGGCCGGGGATATTTTGAAGGATCAGTTGCAGGCCGGACTGTCGACTTCGGATCAAAAGATTCGCGCCAATCCCGATCAGGTCAGGCGCATGGTGCGCGCCTTCGTCAAAAGCTTGATTTTTCTCCACAAAGAAAAAACCAAGGCAGCGGAGATGATCGCCAAGGAGTGGAAAATCGATTTAGACCTCGCCCAGCGCAGCTACCAAAGCATCGCTCGCACGCTGAGCGCCGACGGCTCCGCCGGCGAAGAACCGGTGCGCCGGGTGATCGAGCAAACCCTGGCGACGAATAAACAACAAAAACAGGTGGGGCTCTCCCAGGTGCAGGATCTCAGTTTTCTGCGCCGGGCGCAGGAAGAACTGGGTCTGCGCCCAAAACCGTAACTCGGAGACGAGCGAATCAAAGCATCGAGGAGCAAAGCATGGCCTACTACAAAGATCTCCGAGAATATCTTGCCGCGCTGGAGAAGGCGAACAAGCTCCGCCGCATCGCGCGCCCGATCAACAAGGACACCGAGCTTCACCCGATTGTGCGCTGGCAATTTCGCGGCCTCGAGGAAGCGGAGCGCTTTGGTTTTCTGTTCGAACGGGTAACCGGTATCCACGGCGAGAACTATCGCGGCTCGGTGGCGGCGTCGGTGATCGCGCCGAGCATGGAAATTTACGCTATCGCGCTCAAGTGCGACAACAGCCGCACGGCGATGTCGGAAAAATGGGTGGAGGCGTATCTCCATCCCTTTGCGCCGGTAAAAGTCGCCAGCGGCCCGGTTAAGGAAGAAATCCACGTCGGGCCAAATCTGCTCGAACATGGCGGGCTCAACGAATTCCCCATCCCGGTGACCACCAACGGTTGGGAACCGCTGCCGCGCTTAACTTCAATATGCTGGTTCAGCAAAGATCCCGACGACGGCAGCCTCAACGTTGGCACATATAACGCCGTCTATCTGGGGGCGCTGGAGAGCTGCGCGCGGGTTTCGCCGCGCGGCCATCTGCGGCTCCACTGGCAGAAGTGCAAGGCCAAGGGTGTACCGCTGCAAGTCGCCGCGGTGATCGGTCCGACGCCGGCGCTGGTGATGACCAGCATCACCGAGATTCCCTACGGCGTCTCCGAGGTAGAGATCGCCGGCGGTCTGGCCGGCGAACCGATCCCAATGGTGCGTTGCGAGACCGTCGATCTGGAAGTTCCCGCCACCGCCGAGGTCGTGCTCGAAGGGGAAATGCCCACCGACTATATTCTCCCCGACCCGGCCAGCGGCGAGCACACCGGCTACACCTTCATCGACCGCACCGCGCTCCCCTTTCACATCCGCTGCATCACGCACCGGAAAAATCCTGTGTGGCATGATCTTGTCGACCAATTTCCGCCGAGCGAATCGAGCGTCATGGGCAACGTCAATCGCGAGGCCCATATGGTGAATTTCCTGCGCAACAGTTGCGGCATCCCGCAGGTGAAAGACGTCGCCTTCCACCACTGCGGCGGGTCGCGCCGCTTTTGCGTCGTCCGGTTGCAAGACCTGGGCGGCACCCGCACGCCGAACCGCACGGTCTGGCATGCCCTGCACGCCAGCCTCGCCGTCTCCACGGAATGGCCGAAGATCGTCGTCGCCGTCGATGAGGACATCGACCCCTGGGATCTCGAGTCGGTTTTCTGGGCGGTCTCCTTTCGTTATCAACCGCACCGCGACACCCAGATCATTCAGGGGCGCGGCGCCACCGCGGATCAGTCCGGCGGCCCCCGCACCCTCTCCATCGACGAGCAGGAATACCCGTTCAATCGTTCGGGCCTGCAGGGCAATTCTTCGATCCTCATCGACGGCACGCGCAAGTGGCCCTACACGCCGACCTCGCTGCCGACCCGCAGCTACATGGAGCGCGGCAGAGAAATCTGGGAAGAGCTCGAGCTGCCGCCGCTTAAGCCGCGCGAGCCCTGGTACGGCGTTTCCTGGGGCGAGTGGCCGGAATCCTACCGGCGCCACGCCGAGATGGGCGACCGCGGCGAATTCGATAAAATCGCCGAAGAGATTTTGTCGCAGAAGAAAAAAGTGTGAAGAAGTAGGGGAAAATACATTTCACCACGAAGGACACGAAGGGTTCGGATTTCTTTGATCGGAAACTTCGTGATCTTCGTGTCCTTCGTGGTGAGACAAAGAACACAGTCCGTCAACTGTTCGCTTGGGCGTATGAATAACGCACGCTGAGCGATCATACGGAGGAGAAGTTTCGATGAGCGCAAGCAAGTTAACCGTGCAAGAGTTGGCGCAGCTCGCCGGTGACGAGCGCAGGGAAATACTGATTCGCGGCGCGACCGAAGAGGGCAATCTGAGCTTTTACACTTCCACGGCGCCGGAGGACATCCAATCTTTGTTGATGGCGTTTGAGATGCGCTACCCGTTCATCCGCACCGAAATGGTGCGCGACAAAGGCGTCGCCATCCGGGAGCGCTTCACGCAAGAGTGCCGCGGCGGCGGCTCGCCGGCGGATGTCGTCGAGGTCAACGACATCAATCTCGGCAAGCTCAAGGAACAGGGACTGCTCTGCCCTTACCATTCGCCGGAAGCGGACATCTATCCGCGCGAGCTGCACGAGAGCGAGGGCTTCTGGGTCGCCGAACAAAAAAACTTTCTCGTCCTGGCGTGGAATCCGCGACTGATCGGCGACGCCGTCGTGCCTCGCGATTACCAGGGGCTGCTCGACCCGACCCTCAAGGGAAAGATTACCATAGAGGCCCATGACGCGAGCTGGATGGCGGCGTTGATGGGCCACTGGGGAGAGAAAAAGGCGCTCGACTTTTTCCGCGATTTCGGGCGCCAGGCAATCAATAGCCGCGTCGGCCACCAGATCATCGCCGAACAGATCGCCGCCGGCAGCGTGATCATCTCGGCCCATATCCACAGCAACAACTCCGAGTGGCTCAAGCGGCGCGGCCTGCCCATCGAATGGCGCCCCCTGGAGCCGGTGGAGGTCGAATGCGTCGGCGCGGC
>JAUYJC010000442.1 GCA_030688735.1 Deltaproteobacteria bacterium | reverse complement strand
AGACAATCCACCGGCTGACGAAGCGGCGAGTATTCTAGCGCGCGAAGTTGCGGCCGGGCGCTGCGCCCTGGAGAACTGGAACGAAACGGTCGAACAATGGCTCCACCGCGTCAATCGGTTGCGCGAATGGATGCCGGAGCTGGCCTTGCCGCCCATCGGCGCGGAGGACCGGGCCGTCATGATCGAGCAAATTTGCGACGGCGCGTTCAGCTACAACGAAATCAAAGATCGCCCGGTTTTGCCCGTCGTCAAGTCATGGCTCACCCGGCAGCAACAAGCGTGTGTCGAGGAGCATGCGCCCGAGCGGATTACCTTGCCCGCCGGCCGTGCCGCGAAGGTGGTCTATTCAACCGACGGTCCGCCGACGCTTGCGGCCCGCATCCAGGATTTATACGGCGTCTAAGACGCGCTACGAATCGCCGGCCGCCGCGTTGCGGTGCGCATTCAGGTGCTCGCGCCCAACAACCGCCCGGTGCAGGTCACGGAGAACCTGGCGGTTTTCTGGCGAGACACCTATCCGAAGCTCAAACAGCAATTGCAGCGCAGGTATCCCAAGCATGAGTGGCGCTGAACGGCGGGGCATCGGGCGCGTGAAAACTACATCAGTACTCACACCCACCCCCGCGCCACCTACCGCCGCCGTTTGGTAAGCTGTCGCTCAGTTGAAATAAAGCCCGTCATCCGGTAGCTTCCGCTCATCCCTCTCAATTGAACGGAGCTCTGCATGCAGTTTAACGGAAAATTACTCATCATCGGCTGCGGTTCGGTATCCCAGTGCGCCGTGCCGCTGGTGCTGAAATTCATGGACATGCCAGCGAAAAATATAACGATCATGGATTTCGCCGATAACCGCTCGCGGGTCAAAGATGCTTTGGAAAGCGGCGTCAATTATGTTTTCGACCGGGTGACGGAAGAAAATTACCGGCAACTGCTGGCCAAATACGTCGGCGCCGGCGACCTGATCATCGATCTCGCGTGGAATATCGAATGCAACGCCATGCTCCAGTGGTGCCGCGACCATCAGGTGCTCTACGTCAACACCTCCGTCGAGGTGTGGAATCCTTACCAAGATTCGCAGCGCAACGACCCGACCCAATACACACTCTACAACCGTCATATGACCATGCGGAAGATGATCGAGAAGTGGGGCGACAACAAAGGAACGTCGGCGGTGGTCGATCACGGCGCCAATCCGGGCCTGGTCTCCCATTTCACGAAACATGCCCTGCTCGGCATCGCCGAGAAAATTTTAAAGGAGAAATCGGGGGACGCGCGGCGCCCGCGCTTGGAAAAAGCTCTCGCCGACAAAAATTTCCCGGCGCTCGCCCAGCTCGCCGACGTCAAAGTCATCCACATCAGCGAGCGCGATACCCAGATCACCGATCAGCCCAAGCAGGTCAATGAATTCGTCAATACCTGGAGCATCGAAGGCTTCTTCGAAGAAGGCGTGGCGCCCGCCGAACTGGGCTGGGGCACGCACGAACGTTACGTCCCCGAGAACGCCTTTTTCCACAAGACCGGGCCGAGAAATCAAATTTGCCTGCGCACGCTCGGGATGAAAACGTGGGTGCGCTCCTGGGTGCCCTGCGGCGAGATCACCGGCATGGTCATCCGGCACGGCGAGGCTTTTAGTATTTCCGATCGCCTGACGGTGTGGCAAAACGGCGAAGCGGTGTACCGTCCCACGGTCCACTATGCGTACTGCCCGGCGGACGTCGCCATCAATTCACTGCACGAGCTGGAAATGCGCCAGTACCAACTGCAGGAAAACCAGCGCATCATGAGCGACGAGATCATCGACGGCGAGGACCAGCTCGGCGTGCTGCTGATGGGCCACGATTTCAAATCCTGGTGGTGCGGCAGCCTTTTGAGCATTCACGACGCGCGCAAGCATGTGCCGCACCAGCAGGCCACCACGCTCCAAGTGGCGATCTCCGTGGTCGCGGCGGCAACCTGGATGATTGAGAATCCAAAACGCGGCGTCTGCTTGCCTGATGACATCGATCACGAGTCGATTTTAAAAGTTAGCATCCCCTACATCAGCCCGTTCGTTTCCGAGGCGGTGGACTGGACACCGCTTAAGAATTTGAATACCCAGTTTACCCGCTTCGACATTCCCCGTCCCGCCGAGGAGGACGTCTGGCAGTTCACCACGTTTCTGGTCGATCACGCGGAGAGAAACCGTGCCTATCCCGGTGCCAAACCCACCCGCTAGCCCGAAGCCGGCGAAGGCCAAACCGGACTTGAGCGGCGTCGAAAATTTGATCCGCGCGATGCTGAAGAAACGTCGCACGCCGTTCATGCTGATTCGCCGCAGTGTTCTTGAGAGGCAGTTCCAGCGCTTTCGCAAATGCCTGCCCGAAGTCACGCCCTATTACGCCATCAAGGCGAATCCGCACCCCGGGATCGTTAAGACATTCGTCAAACTGGGCGCCGGCTTCGACGTCGCCAGCGCCTCGGAGATGAAACTGGTGCTCTCGCTCGGCGCCCCGCGAGATAAAATTATCTTTGCCAACACCGTCAAGTCGTCCGAGGACATCGTCACGGCGCGCCGGCGCCAAGTGCGCATGATGACCTTCGACAATGAGCCGGAGCTTTACAAGATTGCCGAGCATTATCCGGGGGCGCATGTGCTGCTGCGCATCAAAGTGGGCAATGAAGGAAGCATGGTCAACCTCTCGCTCAAATTCGGCGCCGATCCGGAAAACGCCTATCTCATTTTGCGCAAGGCGCGTTCCCTCGGCCTGGTACCGGCGGGTTTGAGCTTCCACGTTGGTTCGCAATCCAAGAACGTGGAAAATTATCTGCAGGCGCTGGAAATTTCCGCGGGTATTTTCGACGAAGCCAAGGAAAACGACGTGCCGCTCAAGATCATGGACATCGGCGGCGGCTTTCCTATCCAGCACTTCGACGATGAGATTGGCGTCAATTTCGAACGCATGGCGTTCGAGATCCGCAAGCAGATCCGCCGGCTCTTTGACAAGAAAGTTCAGTTCATCGCCGAGCCGGGCCGCTTCCTGGTGGGGCCGGCCGGCATTCTGGTGACCCAGGTCACCGGCAGAGCGTTCCGCAGCAACAAGAATTATTACTATCTCAATGACGGGGTTTACGGGGACTTTTCAGGAATGGTCTTTGATCACTGCAAGTATGAATTCAAGACGCTGCGCCGCGGCCAGACGTTTTTGAGCGCGCTGGCCGGGCCGACCTGCGACTCCTTCGATACGCTGTCGCTCGACGTGGAAATTCCCGAGCTTTACGTGGGTGACGTGGTCTACGTGAAAAATATCGGCGCCTACTCCTCCGCCAGCGCCGTCGCCAACTTCAACGGCTTCCCTCCCGCCAAGATCGTGATGGTTTAGCGCTTTTTCTCCCGCCATTCTCCACATCTCTAAATTCAGGCTGGAAGGCTTTCTTCCGGAGGAAAGACCGCTCTGCTTCACGGAGAATCGAGTGTTTGACAATATGAAGTCGTCAGCCTAGACTTTCGTCAAATGCCAACCACGCAAATCACCGTAAACGCTGAATGGGACCCCGAGGCCAAAGTCTGGGTTGCCACCAGCGACGATGTCCCCGGGCTCATCACAGAAGCCGAGACCGTTGAGGCTCTGGCGGAAAAACTCTCCACTATGATCCCTGAGCTGCTGGAAGCAAACGGTACTTTGGCGAGCGACGCGATCCGTGAAGTTCCTATCAATCTAATTGCCCACCGCGAACAGCTTATCTCGTTCTAATCGCCGCTTCGCCCTAATCCAACCCATCCTTCTCTTTAAGCTTTTTCGGAAGATAAGTCCTGGTCAGGTACTCGAAGTCCTTGTTGGCCAGCGCGTCGATCTCGTACTGAGACCGGTTGAGAGCATGCCTTTTATTTCGTTCTCACAGGCACTGGGTTCAAGCACTCCGTTCTCGATGATCTTCTCTAAAACGCACGCGACGACGAGTTTAAACCTCACAGGACTCGGCTTCGAGCTGGCTTTTCTACTTGACAGTTAGAACTAATCCGCCCTATTTTACGACGCAGTGGTCACGCAAACCCTAAAGCCTAGCGGGAATACCAAGAGATCGGAACTATGAAGCCTTATTCCATAAACGCGCTTATCTCTGGCAGTGTATCAACAGTTATTTCTTTGGCCGTGCTTTTTGTTTTTGGTGGCCTGTCATTCAAAACGGCAGGCCAGCGAGTAATTTCGCAGTCTGTGTATGCGCAGATTCGATCAGCCGGCACGATCCGGGCTGGCTATGCCGTTGGCGCACCTCTCTTCATGATAGATCCCAACAGCAAACAAAAATCGGGGATATTTTATGAGATTCTTAATGCGGCCGCTGCAAAGCTCGGTCTGAAGGTCGATTGGACAGAAGAGGTCGGATACGGAGAAATGATTCAGGGCCTCAACGCGCACAGATACGACATTGTCGGATCTGGAGTTTGGATAAATGGTGCGCGGGGTAAGGATGCAGATTTCACGATTCCCGCGTATTACGATGCCGTGCTCGCCTATGTTAGAGAGGGAGATGCTCGATTTGACAAAGACCTGTCCATTCTTAATTCGCCAGGGTACACGATTTCCATTATGGATGGAGAATTAGGTGCAACGATCGCGAAAACGGATTTCCCGCGAGCAAGAACTGAAGAACTTCCTCAAAACGCAGATTTCACCCAGCTGATTTTGAACGTTGTCAACGGCAGGGCGGACCTTGTATTTTTGGCTCTTGCTCCGGCGCGTCAATATCAAGCAGCCAATCCGCGAAAAATTAGGGCTGTCAATCCGAACAGGCCAGTTCGCGTGTTCCCTGTCGCTATCATCCTTCCAAAGGGCGAGTATGAGATCAAGCACGCGCTGGACTACGCACTCACAGAAATGCTCACTAACGGGGAGATTGACTCGATCCTAAAAAGACATGAGAAAATACCGGGGTCATTTTTCCGATCAGCTCCGCCTTATCAGATGACTGGGTTCACTCAATGAATCCCTTCGCGGTATTGTGGCAGTATCGTGAGGCATTCGTCAGCGGGTTTATCGTAACGTTTGAGCTTCTGGTGCTTAGCGCGGTCGGCGGAACTGTGACTGCGATTGTGTTGGAATGGGTGTGCGAGCGATTTGAAGGGAGTTTAAGGCGGGTTGTTGACGGTGCCGCGTTCTGCACCTCCGCGATCCCGGCCCTCGTTATTTTATTCTGGTTCCATTATCCCGCCCAGGCCATGTTAGGTATCGTTGTTCCCGCTTTTTGGACTGCGCTCGCCGCGCTTATGCTCATCAACATATTTTCCGTATATAGAATTGTCGCCGACGCGGTGAGAGATTTTCCGAAGCAGTTCCTTGCTACGGGGCTGGTGTGCGGCCTTAATAGAAAGCAAATAGTACGCTACATCCAAGCTCCACTACTGGTGAGGGCGGCATTGCCCCGGTGGATTGATCAACAGGTCGTCATCCTGCAAACAAGCCTGTTCGCGAGTCTTATTTCTGTTGAAGAAACATTCCGCGTAGCCCAAAGAATCAATTCGGTCGTTTATCAGCCGGTGGTTATCTATACCTCGATGGCACTGATATTCCTGTTGACCGCAGGTTCCGCGATGTACTATGCAAAATCTCTGCGAAATAAGTTTCACCGAGATTTTTCCGAGCGCTAGGTCTCTATGTTTATTCTCGACAACGTTGAGAAACACTACGGCAACGTTTCTGTCTTGAAGAATATTAGCTGCCAAATTCCGATCGACGGTTTTGTCGTCGTAATGGGTCCTAGCGGCTCTGGGAAAAGTACCTTATTGCGCTTGCTAAGCTTCGTGGAGACGCCAGATCACGGCAATGTCCGTTTGACGCTTAATGGCCAAGAGTTTGAATCGATTAAACCCACTCGACCTTGGCCACGCGTCACTTGCGTATTTCAAAAACAGTTTCTGTGGCCCCACCTCACCCTCAGGGAAAATATAAGATTACCTCTTCACGCTGCAGGTGTACACGAATTGGAAAGCAAACTGAAGAGCGTAATTAACTTATTCGGCATGTCCGCGTTCGTCGACCGTTTTCCGAATGAAGTATCAGGGGGACAGGCCCAGAGAGCGGCTCTCGCGCGGGCCCTTGTGCTTGATCCACAACTCATTCTCATCGATGAAGCACACGGAGGGCTTGATCTCGAACAGCAGAAAATACTAAACGACTATCTGATTAAGCTTCGGGAATCCGGAGTTGCGCTAATTATTGTCACCCATTCTTTGGAGTTCGCTCGCCGATATGCTGATCGAGTAGTGATCGTGGAGGATGGCACAGTCACGGATGTTGGCACTAGGGACATCCTTGAGCGGCCAAGGTCGCCGTACTTACGTCGCGCAATCGGACTCTCCACTCCCCGCGGTCAATGACAATTTGTATGCGTCCTGCTATTTTGCACAGACCCAAATCGGAGATCGCGAACCGTGTCCTACAGGTCGATCGCAGTCACCTCTGTGCGGAGAAACTGGCGCTTGAGCCGTTTGGCCCCTTGGGTGCAGCGAGATACGATGTTGATGCTTCGCGGATGCCGCGCAGATACAAGTGCGCGCACAAGATTCAAAATGAACTTGTTATCAACGCCCTAAGGAAATCCTCAGCGCCAAAACCAACCGTACTCGATCTCGGCTGCGGAACGGCGAACGATGGCTTTCAGATTCTCTCGAAAACAACTAGCGCAATTTATTTTGGCCTCGATTATTCGAGCCATATGATTAAACGAGCAGAAGATAAGCTCGCTCGGCATGGACTTAAGAAACGAAGCCTCTTTCTTGAAAGAGATTTTCGTTTCGTAGACGCTTGCGGCCTATGGGCTGGGTTCAAAAAGGCGAATCTCGCTCGTCAGGTATCTGTTGTAATCAGTGCTCTCGCTCTGCACCATTACGAGCTTGCCGAAAAACTCCACGTATACACCGTGGCTTACGATCTTCTTCAAAAGGGAGGGCTGTTTGTTCTAACGGATTTGTTCTCGAATTCAATAAGCTCTGTCGCTGACCTAGCGCTGCTAAAAGAAAGTCTTGACGTCCGGATCTCAATAAAACGTCTGATCGGGTCGAAAGTCACGGTATCTTCAAATAATACCACTCTTAGCGTTAGCCACTATACTGACGAAAATCACCCGCACATATTATCTGATGAAATTGAATTGCTCCTTAAAAGAGGCTTTGAGAACGTGGATGTAGTGTACCGCCACGGTCAATTGGGCGTAATTTGCGCCGCAAAGTAGAGCGCAATGTCTAGTCGTGATAATAAAAGCCCTATTTCTGCCAAGATTTATCTACTTCTTTGGTTCGTTAGTGCCTTGGGTGCAGTTCTTTCGTTTATCACACTCCAAAAGAATGACTTATTAGGACTCGACACCTTTGCGGCTATAGTGTTCGGCGTCGCATCATTTTTTCAGCAAGCCGCGGTGTATAAAGATCTCCATGGGCTAGACCAAGATCCACAATCGGTAGCAGACGAATATAGAAATTGGCTTAATGAGCGTCGAGAGCGGGTAGTTCGCGGCTTAATCATGTTTACATTGTTATTCGGTGTTGGCAAAATCGCTGACGCCTTCTTTCCGGTTCTTCAACATCCAATTGTTCAACGCTTATTCGATTGGATTCGAACTGAGGCTCCTGCATTTGTTTCTTGGCTTACTGATATATGGACTTTCCTCGGGCTCAACGAAGCGAGCAAGCGATTTGGGTTAGTATGCACATTCTTATTTTTCTTCCTTCTCACTTGGAATATTGGCGCTCTCCGGGGACGTTTGAGGCCAACACCGTTGCGCAAGAATCCATCTATTAGTGATCCGTTGCGTTACTATGCGTTAGAAATCATCATTAATTTGCAGATAGTTGTATTTATGGTTTTGACAATTATTTCTTTGATCTATTGGTTCCTTGTTTTTCAAGGTCTAACAGATGGAATTTCAGGATATGCGGTGTTGACAATTGGACTATATGCCTTACTGGTTGTAGCGCTCTATGCGGTGAAGACTAAATGGAGTAGAGAGCGGTCAGTCGTTTGTCTTAAGAAAATCCTACAAAAAGGTGTTAGATTAGAGCAAGGACTCCGGTCCCGGACTCGCCGGAAGTGATGGTGACCTGCCCGCGTTTACTGGTCCCCGTACATGGACGGGGAGCCCCTTCTCCAATGTGGAAAGTTAGGCGACTGAACCTGAAGATCAGTGCGGCGCAAACTCATACAACAAATATTTGATCATATTGTTTCCTTCCTCTTCCAAAGACGTTGCGGTTTCTCTAAGGAGCTTCAAGCTATAGCCATTTTCTTTTGCGAGTGAGGCTATTGTCTTTAGGTCCGCACTGTCGCCGGTTCCTAACAGCAGTTTGCCGTTATGATCTAAATGTTTTTTAGCTCCGGCGATATATCCTTTTAGTCCTTCGTAGTGATAATCCATGCCCGACCGTAGCAACATGTCCTGGACCGGCGTTTCCCAATTATTGAATGGGTGAGCCCAAAATATAAAACCAAACTTTTCATCCGGCTCTATTGGTTCGTAAAGATTTCCCTCTCTGACGGATATATTGAGGTGGTGTCGCGCGGCGTTAATGCGTGCATTTTTGACTGCGTCCGGATTTATGTCAGTTGCAACGACATGAGCTCCGTTTCGCGCACAGAAAATAGCAATGATCCCGGTGCCGGTTCCTATTTCAAGAAGAGATCCTGTTCCAACGATAGCCGGAAGTTGGTGCGCAAACCATTCACTATCGGTAAAGAACTTTGGGGCATATACATTGGGCAACACTGTGAGACAAACGTCGCCGCACTGGATTTCATAGGGTCTTCTCTTGGCTCTCATTTTTTGATAGATGCCGAGTATCACGCTCCGCCATCTTTCCTTTTCTGCCGGAGAAAATTCCCTAGCCGGCAAAGAAGTTGCCGCCGCACCTATAGTTCTTAATGGTTTGATAAATCTGTCTCTTTCCATGGATTCATTCTAGAGTATTTATTTGAAGCGATTCTGCCTGTCTTAACTACCGTTGCAGCGCTTAATGCGGCAAGTCCGTAGACAGCTAGAACGTCGCCTCCCTCCGCTTACGGCTAATCCACCCAATCTTTCTCTTTGAGCTTTTTGGGAAGATAGGTTTTCGCCAAGTACTGAAAGTCCTTGTTGGCGAGCGATAGCCATAGCAGGTTGCTCAAGTCTATCTCCTGGCAGCAGTCGTTTCCTACGAGAATACTGCCGATTGCTGGAGATGTTAGCGAACGCTCTGAACGAGTTGGGCATACTCGCTGCTCGGCGCGGCGTGGCTCATGGCATCAGCGAGGTCGGGGTTATCATGAAGCCATCGGCGCAGGGCATCGCGTAAGCGGCGGCAACGGTCCCAATCCCACCAGAGATGCGACTCCGGGAGGGTCGGCACCAGGCGTTCCCAGGCTTCTCTCGGGTAGTCGCTGCGTGCGACTGCGTCATACACACGAAAGAACGCGCGGGTGAGCAGGTTTAGACCATCCTGGCCGGGCGTCTTGAAGCCAATGTTGGTTAGCCAGAAAAGTGTAGGAATGACAAAGGGTGCTGGCAGCTTCTCGACGCCTTCTCTGGCGATAGCTTGAACGTCGGCGCGGTCGCCGGACAGAGAGTTGGCTTGCTCGGGAGGTAGGGCCCATGCAGCAAGGGCGAGGAGCGAAGGCGGTAGTGTTGTTTCTTTTAACGCGCGGGCGAGCGGAATGCTCAGGGCCTCGCGCCACGCGCGTGACGGCAGGCAGATATCACTAGCGTTCAACCAGTTGGAAAGCCCCTCTGTGATGTACGTGCCTGCAAGTGTGACAGTCTCCTGCTCCGCGAAAGCGCATTGGGCACGGAGCATCGATGCACAGCTAAGAGCCCAGGTATGTGGATCAGTCGTGGCTGCGCGCAGGCTCTCCCAAAGATAGTGCTGGCCAGCTGCCGACATATTCCAAGCGGCCGGCGTCGTGGCGAGGGTTGGCAGTACGGCGAGGAGGCGCGGAAGTGCGGCGCATTGGTCGCGCCAAAATATAGGAATCTCCTCAGGCGCGAGAATTCCGGCCAGAGCGGCGATAAAGTCAGTGGTGCGCGTGCTCTCCCGTAAACGTCCAAGAAGAGCAAGTAGATCCGCACGCTTATGTCGCCAAAGAAGTCTAGCATAAGAGCTAAAGTCGACCGGTACATGGCTGAAGGCGACGGCGTCCTGTGATTCGAGAAGAAAATAGATGGCTGCCCAAGCTTGTTCAAGGTCCGAACGATCTGCTCCACCGGTGAGAGCCGTGAGGCTATCTCGCTTTAAAGTTAGGGCGTCGGCTGGTTCGGGAAAAAATGTAGCAAGTTGCGCGAGCTTGTCGACCGGGTCGTCATTTCCGGCCGGCTCGCGTCTGTAGTAGCAATTTACTAGTGATACAAATGCCGTGCGCGGCGCCTTTACATCACTACCGTAAGTGAATAGGAACTGCCGCAGCGACCCGCCAGAGCCGGCTTCGAGGTCTTCAAGCACCGTGCGAACCCACTTTGACGCGGGGGGGGGAGCGTTAAACGGAAATTCAAGTAAGTTGGTAGGCAGACCACGCCCCCAGAGCCGCTGGGTGCCCAGCGGAGCTATTTGGAGGTGGAATGCTACGCCCCCCACGCGTCGATCACCAAGCGAGCCTGTGGAAAAAGCGAAAGTGCGCCGCAGCCGGGGCCATTGCTGAGACCAGAGGCTGAAGACGATGGCTTCCCATGAGGAATTTTTTTTGTCGAGGACCACGACGTTACTATTGGGATCCGCATAAATAGCAGCGACAAGGAACGCGGCACGGTCCTCTTCCGAACGCACGAGGCCTGAAGTCGCGCCCGATATGAGTAGGGTAAGAGGTTTTTCGTAGACGGAATAATTCCGTGGGACGGCAGGCCGCAGACAGACGCTGCGAAAGACAGAAAGATCGGCTAGCTGAGCGAGATCGGTTAGATTGAGTAGCAACACGTGGCTCCAGACACAGCCAGGCCGGGGCATTTCGGGTGCAGGCCACGTGCAGAAAAACGCGTAGTAATCTGTCTCGGGTACAGGCAGGCCAGTATAAGAGACCTCGAATCCTTCCGGGGTTTCTGGCCCCGATGCGTCCGTGATAGTGGCGAGAAAATGACGCACGCGTGGAGAGAGTGCTACAGAAGATGCCACGAGGTTGTGCCCTTCGCGGTAGCCAAAGAGGGCTTGGTCGATGCGTAATTGCTCAGTCATCGGAAATCGTCGAGGAGTCGAGTAAGCCGAGCAACCAACGCACAGGACGACTTAGATCGTTGGAATGATGCGTGCCGTCCACGAGGATGACACGGTCGCTCGGGTTGACAAAATTGGTGAGCCGGGCGATTTCCCCCGGGGTATCGCCTCCTCCCCTCGCACTCACGCCGAAGACACGGAAGCGAAAAGTTTTCGTATGACTGTGTAGGAATTGGTCCAGCAAGGGCCAACGTCGTGTGAGGAATTGTCCCGGATTTTTTGGGATCTCGGCGGCGGATTGAGGACCGAGGTGGGGGGCGTTCTCCACGAGATCCCAAGCAGAGATCATGACCGCGACGCGGAGCGGTTGTTGTCGTGGACCGATCTCTGCGATGAACTGGAGTAAGTCCACGAGTTTGGTTTGCTGCGAGGCGTCTTCGAGCCGCCACTCGCTGACAGGCTCGACGGCAGAGGACTCTGACTGCGCGAGCGTGAGATCGGCGTCTATGAAGTTCGAATGTTCGAGAAGCGCGTGGTCGGCGTTGTGGTCGCAGTGCACGAATAGAAGCACACCAGTGGCTTGTTGAAGTCGGTCACAAAAATCCAGCGGAATGCAGCGCGTAACGAACTGAGCGTCAAAGGTTTCTCCGGCAAGATCTGGAATGTAGAAACCAACCCTGGTGCCACTTGTAGGATGGCGTACGAGGAGCTGGTGAGGCGGTGGAGGCTGGCGGTTCGTGCGTTTGAATACCTCCCCGCGGAGCCATTGCTCCTTTAGCGGCTGAAGGTAGGCACGGTCAGCGGCGAGGTCTGAGTGGACGAGGCCGTCGGGGTCACGCTGCCGATCGAGTATCACGTCGAAGGCGACGAGGAAGTTGGTTTTTCCGGTGCCAGTCAACCCAAGGAGGACGACAGTAGAATCAAGCGAATCGCTCATACGATGCCGAAGGCGGAGAAGTCGCGCACGGGCTGTCGATTCCGAGCGGCAGGAGTTTGGACATGGTAGAGCGGGGTTTCAAGCCAGTGCGAGAAGAGTAATTGGATTTCAGAATTCGTGGGCGGGAGGCCTCCGTCCGGACGGGCGGCGATGCGCCAAAAACCGAGCCCGGCAAAGGATTCGGCGAAGCGCGTTGTAAAATCTGTTTTTATGATGTCACAGAATTCTTCCTGCGCCATCCGTTCAGGGTGGCGGGTGATGTAGTCCCATCTGGAAAAGACCACCTGCACTTGGAGAAGCTCCGGTTGGTGCTTGACGGACCTTACTCGTTGAAGGAATGCCAAAGCATTATCGCACTCGGGGTGGCGCTGAACCGGGTCAGTCAGTCGTGCAGAGTCCAAGAAACAGACGAGATGATCAGCGCGGGCAAGGGCACGCAGGTCCGCGCAAAATTCCCGCGACGCGACGGCTGTCGGGAATGTTTCTCCAGCTAGATCGCTAATCAAGAGATCAAGCTTGCGGTCCCGATCATCCTCAGGGTGGATTCGGAGATGGAGGAAGGTATCAGTCTCGGCGCGGCGCGTGCGCCGCGTATCGGGGCGACCGGCGCCGCTCGTAATGGTCGCTAGCCAGCTCGCACGCTCAAAGCCGCAGAGCGTGAATGAACCAGCGAATCGGTAGTGGGAAAAGGAGCCATCGCGGAACATTTCACCGAGGCGGGCGAGAAAGGTTGTCTTCCCGCTTCGCTGGGAGCCTGCGCACAACACCACGCGTGCCGCACGCTCGTTGAGTACTCGCGAGGCTTCCGAGAGATACAGTTTTTCGCCGGTGTGGAACTGTTGCGCGAATACCCCGTCAATGGTTGGTGCCACTACATTATCTGCAATGGAATCCGTGTCGAGGTCGTCTGGGAGAAGGTTCGGACAGCCCTGTTTGTGGCCGTCAAGGCAGATGCCGGTTTCCGCGATGCGGCATTTGGGCTGCGAGCAGCGGGGCATGATCGTTAATCTACTTCCTCTAGGGCGCGAAGAAACATCAACTCGCGGAAATATTGCCGGGACGCTTCTACGGGAGTGATTTTCATTTTTGGTGAAATATGTAGTTTTTTTAGCGACTCCGGCTCCAGATTCCCAGCCTTTGCACGTGCAGCGAGCAGCGCAGTGATCGGGGTCAACTCTGGAGCTGGTTGTGCATCGGTTGCTGAGTGCACCCGGTCGAGGTCAGCGACCGCAATTAACTCTGTCAGCAGCTTGCTAGCGCGTCCACCTTTGCTGCATTGTGCTAGTGCTTCATCAAGGATCGATTCAACACTTCCGGCTGGCGGTAGGAGAGCGACGCGCTCAGCGGCCTCCAACGCCGCGGTCAAGGAGTAGGATTCCGCGGTGAGTTGTTCGCGGCGCACCATGCGGGCTGGACTTAGGTGTCCGACTAGCCACCAAAGGAACTGGCTTTCTTCTGCGAGTCGGCCGATGACTTCGCCTAGTTGCTGGTGGCTTTCTTTTATCGCTGCCAGTATTCCCCTTCCGACCGCTTCGACGGACTTACCCAACTCCTCAACAGTATTGACTTCGACCGCCTTCTTGAGCTTGCCAAAATGGACTTCGGCTTGTTTTTCAGCGTTTGCCAGCGTGCCAGCATAAATTCTTGGTCGCACCCTTTCACTTTCCGCATTGAGATATTCTGCTGCACGCGCCATCACATCTTGGCAGACAGGTTCTACGCGTCCTTTCGGGAAGTCTGCCGCTTGCAGACCAAGGGCGAGGGCATCAGCAGCGTTAGACGACTTTTCCATTTCGCTGTAAACGCTAGCGGTCGCCATCACGCGGAGCAATTCCGCATTTTTATCGAGCGGGAAAGTCGGCTCGCTTTTCACAAGCGCCTCGGTGTATTGTTTGGCAAACGTCGGCTCTGCGCCTGGGAAAAGCACTAGCAGCAGCAACGAGCGGATATCGGCGGCCGAGAGTTTCTCAGCAAAGGCCGCCGCGGCGTTCCAACGCGGTTCGAGACTTCCTGTTTCGGGTTTCAGCTCCGCGCGAGTGTGCCAGTGATAAAAATTAGGGTGCATCAACTTGACTCGTGAATGGGTTGGGTTGTCCGGTAAGCGTTTCATCCTTGGCGGCGACGGCCTTCCACAGAGCGCCAAACTTACCCGTTTTTTCCGCGCGCTCGAAAACACTAGCCCAACGTGCTTGGCCGTCTAGGGCGTCGTCGCTCTCATCCCACACGCCCGCATCGATGACGGCTTGGTAGCGCGACAGCGTGCCCAAGCGGAAGAAATGTACGATAAGCTTGCGCCGTGCGGCGGCGAAAGCATCGTTGGTCAAAGTGTGATCAACGGCTTCCACAGGAGAAGAACATATCACAGATTTACCGGTTGGGAAATTTGAAACCGTAGGTGTCTCGGTGATCGGGCGAACCCATGTCGGAAGTTCAATCCCCTCCTCGTAGTTTTGCGAGCCATTAGATTGGATATACCCTGCGAAACACTTGTCGTTTTCCCGCCAGACGCGAGTCTCGACACTAACGAAGAGTTCTCGCCTTGTCGCTGTCCTTATAGAGAGTCGGAGCACATGGTAGCAAGGCTCCCATCGCGGCTCCCGGCGATTCGGGTGAATCGCACCAGCATAGAGTCTAACACTTCCGCCTTCCTTGTAGCACCGTGCGTCATGTTCATGGCCGCACAAAATTACATGAGCTTGGTTGCGAAAATAATCGTTCGATTCGTTACCATCCATCAACCATCCGTGAGGATGGTGGCAAAGCACGACGTTGACATAGTTTGGTTTAGAGTCGAATCGACTGAACTGAAACGCGCTAAGCAACAAATTCGCCTTGGCATCGTCACCGTCTGACAGGAGGGCGGAATTTAACCCGTGAAACCTAACGGGCGTTTCGTCTTCCAACAAATTACCGGTGTCAAGCACTTGAACCCAGGCGAGTTCCGTCGGGCTCGTAGAGCAATCGTACTCTGTAGCGAAAGCGCGATATTCCGTCAACGGAGTGAGGAAGTCGAAAGGGTCATGCAGTTTTTTCTCGAGACTTTTGAGCCGATTCTCAGGAGAGAGATTTTTGTTCCGCAGGCCCTGATGAACATCCCAGAGCATCGTATCCGTCTCGACTTTAGCCCGGTTCACGTCGTGGTTCCCTGGAACCACGAACAAAGCCTCTGGGGAACTGTTTGTCGCTGATCGGACATCCTCTAACCAGGCCTTTGCCCGCGCGAACTCCTCTGCACGCCCATGATAGGTAATGTCGCCTGTGACGAGTATGGCATTGAATTTCGTCCGCCCATCTTTGCCGAGGTCGTTGAGTAAAGCTTCGCGTATCTTCACATCGCGATCAAATTGGCTCTCAGCGTCCGTCGTGGTGATATGGAGATCCGAGAGATGAAGAAAGGTCAACATGATCAGGTATCGCAAGT
>JAUYJC010000276.1 GCA_030688735.1 Deltaproteobacteria bacterium | reverse complement strand
CTACCTGGAATCCTTCGGCAATCCGCGCCGATTCGCGCGCATCGCCCACCGCGTCAGCCGTCACAAGCCGATCGTCGCGGTCAAGGCGGGACGAACCGGAGCGGGGCGGCGGGCCGCCGGCTCCCACACCGCCGCCCTGGCCGCGAGCGACATCGCCGTCGACGCGTTGTTTCACCAAACGGGTGTGATCCGCGCCGAAACTCTCGATGAGATGTTCGACATCGCCGCGGCGCTGAGTTTGCAACCTCTGCCGGCGGGCCGCCGGGTCGCAATCCTCACCAACGCCGGCGGGTTAGGAATTCTTTGTGCGGACAGTTGTGAAGCGGCCGGACTTTCGGTCCAGGAACTCGCCGACGAGAGCAAAAACCAACTAAGAACATTTCTGCCGGAAACTGCCAGCGTCGCTAACCCGGTCGACATGATCGCGTCAGCCGCCGCCGAAGATTTTCGCAAGGCCGTGGAGATTCTACTGGCCGCGCCGGAAGTGGATTCCCTGATCGTCCTGACGATCCATGTCGGTCTGGCTGACACGGCGGCGATTGGCCGCGCCATTTGCGCCGGCGTCAATCGGGTGCAGCGAGGCAGCGGCAACCGCAAGCCCGTGCTCACCTGTATCATGGACAAGGCGCATGCCGGGAAGCCCATTCGGGCGAGCGACGAACAACTACCCAATTATGCTTTTCCGGAAAACGCCGCGCGGGTGTTGGGAAAGCTCGCGCGTTACGCCGAGTGGCGCAATCAGGCGCCAGGCGCCGTTCCCGATTTCGATGACATTCAACCGCAAGCCGCCCGCGCGCTGTGCCGAACAGCGCTGCAAGAAAGCGGCGCCGCTTGGCTTTCAGTCGAACAAACACGCAACGTCCTCTCTGCATTCGCCTTACCGCTGCCGCGGGCCGGCGTCTGCCGAACCGCGCAAGAAGCCGCCGTTCTGTCCCAGGATATCGGCTTCCCGGTGGCGCTGAAGTTGGCGTCGCGCCAAATTGTGCACAAGAGCGAATTCGGTGGCGTGCGGTTGAATCTTCAAGATGGCAAAGCCGTCGTTAACGCCTTCGGCGAGATTCGCGACCGGCTCGTCAAGGAAAACAAGCTGGATGCTTTCGACGGCGTGTTGGTCCAACCGATGATCACCGGCGGGGTCGAGCTGATGGTTGGCGTTACCGAAGACCCGCTTTTCGGGCCACTGATTGGTTTCGGTCTGGGCGGGATTCATGTCGAGATTCTAAAGGACATCTGTTTTCGCGTAACGCCGATCACGGACCGAGACGCGGCAGAGATGGTTCGCGGCATCCGCGGCTATCGCCTGTTGGAAGGTTACCGCGGCCATCCGCCGGCCGATATTCCCGCTATCGAAGATCTTCTCCTCCGGGTCGCCCGGCTCGTGGAAGAAGTCCCGGAGATTTCCGAGCTGGACTTGAATCCGATCATCGCGCTACCGCCGGGACAGGGCTGTTTGATCGTCGATGCGAGAATTCGAGTGAGCCTTAGAGGCTAAATCGCGACCTTGCGATTTCAGGTGACCCTCATTGGCCGTTTTTCGGTGACCGCTGAGGCTGTCATCGATTGACCGCCTGAAAAATTTCCTCCGCGGACATGGAGAGCAATGCTTCGGCAGGGATATCCCCTCCTCCCACGCAGGTCATAATAACTTCATGGGCAGGAAATTTCCTAAGAAACGGCCCCCTGCCTTTGGAAGTCTGCCGACCCCCTGTTTTCACTTCAATGCCCAATACTTTTTCGCCTTGCCGTAAGACAAAATCAATTTCATGATCACGATCGCGCCAATAAAAAATCTCCACGGCTTTGCCAGCGTTATTATTAACCAGCGCTGCGCCCACCGTGTTTTCTACAAGCCGTCCCCATCGGCTGTCATTCTCTTTAATCTCATTAAATTTCTGCGGGAAAGAAGCATTGACGAGAGCATTGTTTAACAAAACGAGCTTTGGGCTTGAAATTTTCTGGCGAATCCGGTTTCCAGAAAACCGTTCCAGAGGCTTGAGCAACATGGCTGCGTCGAGCAGCTTCAAATAAGAGAGGATCGTGGTGGCATTCCCCGCTTCTTGAAGTTGACCCAGCATTTTATTCAGCGAAAGCACTTCCGCCGGATGCAAACAGGCAAGCGAAAACACCTGACGAAATAATGCCGGCTTGGCAACGGGGGTCAATAACAGAATGTCTTTGTTGAGAACGGTCTCAATTAGGGCATCCCTGACATAAGCGCCCCAACGTTCTACGTCATGCCCGGAATCCAATAAAATTTGCAGCGCCCCTGGATAACCTCCATAAAAAACATATTCATCAAAGGAAATATCAAAACAATCACGGCATTCTGAGAACGACCAGTGTGGGAATGGAATGATTTCAAATCGTCCAGCAAGACTTTCCGTCAGGCCGCGCTGGACAAGCAAGGAGGACGACCCCAACAAAACGACGTGCAGGGACAATTCATTGCGGCGATCTTCATCAAAACATTTTTTGACCACCTCGCTCCAGCGAGGCACCTTCTGAATCTCATCAAACACTAGAATACCCCCGCCCCTTGGCGCAATTCCGCGACGCGCCTCCGTCCACTGGGTTTCTATCCACGCAGCATCGGGCGGTGCAATTTGATCGGCCGTATGATAGAAGGACAACCCTTTCCACGCTTTTAAATAATGAAGGATTGCTGTCGTCTTCCCTACCTGCCTTGGACCCAGAATCACTTGAATGGGCGGAGCGGGTATCGCAAGGTGTTCCGTTAAGAGCTGAAGATAGGAAATTCGTTCGAAGATCCGTCCCATAACTCAAGATATTACGATAAGTTACAATTTTGTCAACGATTTGTTCAGTCGATTGAATATTTCGTTTGCGAGACCGTGCCCGCGTTGCAAATGATCCGCTCTCATCCGGAACTTCACAACACCTCCTCGCTTAGCATTTCCTAGCGAGGTCAGGCAGGAGAACGACAGGGAACAACAACCCACACAATCATTGCCCACAGCTCAGGGCCGACTCGTCAACGTACGAGTTCATTGTCTGCCCGCCTCTGATTCACCGCAATGGACAGCTCTGCCGTCGAGAATACTTACGTGGGTTACGAAACGCCTGTGACCGGAAACCATTTCCGCGTCCGGTTGCAAACCGCGCAGATGGAAAGCATCACCGGCACTTCGATGAGCACACCTACCACCGTGGCAAGCGCCGCCCCGGAGCCTGGCCCGAACAGCGCAATCGCAGTGGCGACGGCAAGCTCAAAAAAATTGCTGGCGCCGATCAGCGCACCCGGCGCAGCCACGGAATAGGGAACTCCCAAGAGCTTCATCAACCCGTAGGCCAGAGACGCGTTGAAATAGACTTGGATCAAAATCGGCACGGCGATGAGCAGCACATGGAGAGATTTTCCGGTGATGTTATCCGCCTGAAACGCGAAGATCAGCAGCAAGGTAACCAGCAACGCTGTCATGCTGACCGGGGCGGTCGCCGGCAGGAGCCGTTGGTCGAACCATCGGCGCCCGCGGCGCGCCACGAAACACCAGCGCAGCCAGACTCCCGCTACCAGTGGAATGACGATGAAGATAATCATCGAGTACAGTAGAGCCACAAACGGCACGTCCAGCGACGACGCCCCGCTGACCAAGAAACGCACGATCGGCGCGAAGAGCAAGAGCATGATCAGGTCGTTGAGCGACACCTGAACCAGAGTGTAAGCCGGATCACCGTCGGTCAGGTAACTTCACACGAAAACCATCGCGGTACAGGGCGCGACTCGTCGAAGAGGTGCCGGAGATTTCCGAGCTGGACTTGAATCCGACCATCGCGCTACCGCCGGGGCAGGGTTGCTTGATTGTGGATGCGAGAATTCGCGTTACCCCGTTACATTAGACATCGTCGCGCTAAAAAGCACGAGGCGTCGGCTTGAGGGGGTTCTCTTCGGCGTTTCAATTCACTGTGGGTGATCCTGCTATCCCGGCACACCGGCTTTTCGCAGCGGGCGATTTGTGGGTTCCGCGACAACGAAGAACCGCCGTTGAAACCACAGAGCCACATGCACCAGACCAATCAGAACAGGCACTTCTACCAACGGCCCTATGACCGTGGCAAACGCCGGCCCGGAATTGAGGCCGAACACGGCCACCGCCACGGCGATGGCCAGTTCGAAATTGTTACTCGCTGCGGTGAAAGCCAGCGTGGCGGTTTGGGAATAATCCGCGCCAATTTTGCGCCCCATATAAAAACTCACGAGAAACATCACAACGAAATAGATCACCAGAGGGATAGCGATTCGCACAACATCGAAAGGGAGCCGGACTATTAGATTCCCCTTGAGACTAAACATCACCAGAATGGTAAAGAGCAGCGCGATCAAAGTAATAGGGCTAATCCGGGGGATAAATTGTTCATGGTACCATTCCTTCCCCTTCGCCTGGACTAACACGAGCCGCGTGAGCATGCCGCCAAGGAAAGGAACGCCCAGATAAATGAACACGCTCTCTGCGATCTGCCGAATGCTCACAGCCACCACACTGCCGTGCAGGCCAAACAGCGGTGGTAACACGGTAATGAACAACCAAGCGTAAACACTGTAAAAGAATACTTGAAAGATACTGTTAAACGCCACCAGGCCAGCCGCGTACTCGGTGTCTCCGTTGGCTAGTTCGTTCCACACAATGACCATAGCTATACAGCGGGCCAGTCCCACCAAAATCAGTCCCACCATATAATCCGGATAGTTTCCAAGAAAGA
>JAUYJC010000275.1 GCA_030688735.1 Deltaproteobacteria bacterium | reverse complement strand
TTGAGTTCATGCGGGAATTGACAATGTGCGGTTTCATGGAAGCCCTGCTTGTAGACGGGAGTTTCGTTACCGCCACGCCCGAACCGAACGACATTGATTTCATGCTGGTGGTGGAGTGGAGCTATAATCTTTCAACGGACTTGCCGCCCGCTGCCTATAACTTGCTGTCCCAGCACAGGGTGCGGAGGCGGTTTGGGTTTGATATAGTAGTCGTGAAAAATGGCAGCGAAAATTTCGAACAAGCGGTCGCCTTCTTTCAGCAGGTCAAGCAACGGCCCGGCATGAAGAAGGGTATTTTGAGGATAAAGTTATGATTGAGACAGGCGAACAGCTTTACCAAGCGATTGAACAAATGGGACGCATGC
The DNA here is from genome assembly GCA_030688735.1 of Deltaproteobacteria bacterium. Classification (GTDB taxonomy): domain Bacteria; phylum Desulfobacterota; class Binatia; order UBA9968; family UBA9968; genus JACPFE01. The sequence continues at coordinate 50,620 of JAUYJC010000275.1, read as the reverse complement.
AGCGTATCCTCGAATCTTATCGCAACGAAATTTTGACCCGGAACCCGCGTAATTTCGCCGTGCTCGCCGAAGGGCCCTTGGAGCAACTTCGGCAACTGCAACAGCAGATCGACGAATATATCCAGCACTTGGAAGCCGCCGGGACGCCTGCGAGAACTTGACGGGCGCTGGATCATAGCCGCCCAACGATGGAAAGGAATCGAGCCCGTTGTTGGCGATTTTCCCGCCGAACACATTATCCATAGTGGCGCTTACCGCTGGAGCCCCCGAAAACTGCGAAGCGACAGGGTCAGACTTTTATCTCTTGACTATGTTGAGAACATTTGAGGCTCTCGGGTCTGCCATAACAATCTCTTCAACCTGTGGTGAGCGTCGGAGGCGCCAGATGGCGCGTCTTGAATCTTTCGTGCCACTGACGAACACTTCAAGCCGCTTCCCTATGAATTGGCACAAGCCATGGAACCAGAGTTGGCTCGGCAGCTGCGCGCCGATGGCCTCGCAGTCTGGCAAAACTAACGGACTCGGACCTGAGTTTTTAACAGTGTCTTGACGTCGCACCGGCGACCGGATTAGAAGTGGACAAGTAGTTCATCTCAATCCGCTGTTCGGGAGGCTTTTAATGGGCAGTCAATCCGCCGTTCAAAAATTCATCGCCGCGGCACGGCAACTTCACGCCGAGGAGAAGGATCCGGCAAAGCGTTGGCAGAGAATGACTCCCCTTCTTGAGGAGTTGCTCGCCGATCCGTCGGTGAAAGAGCAGTCAACGGAATGGCCCGATTGTTCTCAGGGTGGCGAGCGCGCCGAGAACTTGTTGTTCTACGAGGATCCGGATTACAGGTTCGTGATCAACGGGCTCATCAAAGCGCCGCACAGCCGGACGCAGATCCACGATCACGCTCACAACTGGACGCTCTACGGCGTGTTGGACGGCACCGAGACCATCATGCGGTACGAGCGCGTGGACGATCGATCCAAGCCCGACTACGCGGAGATCCGCGGTGTCAGCAAGCGCCGCGCCGGACCGGGAGAAGTCGACTTGGTTCGCCCATGGGAAATTCACGCCGAGGCGAGCGGCGAAGAGCGGACGGTCGCGATCATCGTGCGCGCAGAGAAGGCCGGCGGTTTTCTTCAGGGACGATACGACCCGGTGAACAGAAAATACTGGCAGGGTTACGGGCCGAAGCAGATTCCTTTCGAACTCAGATAGCCTATTGTCATTACCCAGCGAACGATCTTCTCCCCGGAGGTGCCTGTGGCCAACGCCAGCGCAAAACCCCGCATCGCGGTTTTTTCCGGACCGACGGCGACCATCCAAAACAGCGAGCCGCTAGTTACCAGCAATAAGGCGCGCGACAAGTACGGTCTGCCGTTGCGCACGAATCCGGACGGCTCGCCGACGCGCTTTGATGTATTGCGCCTGCAACGGCTGGCCGCTCCCGTCACCGTTTACCTCGAACAGTTTAGCGCTCATCCGCTTGAACGCGACGCCGCCGAGCTTTATGCGCCGCCCGACGGTTACTTAGATGCCTCGGGGGCGTTTCACAAGGAGCGCACGAGTCCCGATGACAAACCCGTTTACCAAGTGACGCTGACGCCGGAAGATGGTCTTTATCCCCTGCCCTATATGGCTCGGCAAGCCGACGGCCAAGCTTGGGAGATGGACGGCACGGAGAAAAACGCGCCGGCGGAGCTGTGCCGCGTGCCGTTCTTCCCCGACGGCTCGCGGCTCTTTGAAGAAATCGACCGCCTGGGGATTTCCGATGAAGGGGTCGGTTGTCTCTTGAGCGCGAAAGCGGACTTCGACTTCTACCGGGCGCTGCCGTCGGGCGGATACGCAAAGGGACGGAGCGCGGGTGAACGAACCGACATTGGCGACGGGGATATCCCACCGGAAATACGCGGCACGGATTTTTTCCCGTATCGCCCTGGATACCTCCGCAAGGAGCCGCCGATGGCCGCCTTGGCGCGTTTGACCAACGTCGTTCAGCGAGCGTTAAGCAGCGGTATATACCTCGGCGCGATCTGGCTTGAGGGCAGTCCGTTCGTCGAAGAAACAACCTACTGGCTCAATCTGCTGATCGATGCCACGACACCGATCTGCGGCAATTCTTCGCAGCGACCCCATGGCGCCATCGGCAACGACGGCGACCGCAACATCGTCGATTCCGTGGACTACATCACGTCTCGCATTTGGGCCGATGAGAACGGCAAAGATTTCGTCGGCGCCGTGGCGATTCTCGACGAGCAGATTTTTACCTCGCGCGACGTGCAGAAAGCCGATGCCCGCCCCGGCGGTTACGTCGCCACCGGTGGCCATGGCGGCATTATCGGCCGGATGGGTCATCCGGGCGCGCCGCAGTTTTCGTTCAAGACGGTAAAGCGGCACACGCACAATTCGCAGGTAAATCTCGCTCAATTGCCCAGAGAGGTTCAAGGTTCAAGGGTTCAAGGTTCAACGATTCAGACGATCTCGGTCGCGGTCAAAGATTCGGACGGCGATTTGCGGCCGACAGCGATCTCGACCGTCATGATCGCCAAACATGCGCGTTACCTGCCGGAAGATACTTCGGGAGACGCGAGCAGCGAAGTGGATATCCTTGCGCGCGTTGAAAAAAATCTGCGTGCCGCGCCGCTGGCCGGCTTCGTCGCCGAAGGCTCGGCGCCGTTTGGCGCCATGAGCAACGCCGTGGATGCGGCGCTGCAGCGCGCAACGTTCAGTGGCATGCCGGTGGTAAAGGTTGGACGCGGCAACGCCGGTGGCTACGTCGACCCGACGCGCGATCCGCTGGCGATCGCGGGAAGCAATCTCACCGCGACCAAAGCCAGGTTGCTGCTGATGGCTTGCTTGATGAAGTTTGGCTGTTTGCCGCCGGCGGTTGATCCAGCGAAACCAACCGCCGCGGAGACTGAGGCGACCAAAGCGAAGCTAAAGCAATACCAGGAGATTTTCGATACGCACTGATTTTCAATTGCGATGGATTGATTAACCACGCAAGAAAGCCGCTCATGGTTCGACAAGCTCACCACGAGCGGCTTGGGTGTTCGCTAATAAGTTTAATTATTTAGCCGTTCATCCTGAGCTTGTCGAAGGACGAACGGCTGGGTTTTTGTGGAGGAACGAACATGTCGGGAAAACACGGGCACAAACCCTTCGAGGGGCATATGCATGACTTCGAGGCTCACATTCGAGCGGTCGAAGAGGATTTGGAATATTACCGGGCCAAGCGATTCGAGCCGCGGATCTTCTATTTGATTCGGCGCGGCGTCGTGACGTTTTCGGATCTGCTCAATGCCCGCGTGGCGCTCAAGCGCAGAAATCAATTCTTCAAACCCAGAAAGCCACAGGGGAAAAACATTGAAGCTCGGGTGCGTTACCTGGAAGAATGGCTCGATGAATATGTGAAAGGCATCGCGCTGGTCTCGGCGCGCGCCGTCGAAGCCATGGACATGGTGACCGAGGACAATCGCAAGGAGCGCGGCGATTACGACGACTTTTTCAAATTCAAGAAGAAGGAGCACAAGGGCACCCTCAAACAGCGCATGGCGAATCTGGAGCAAGATCTAAAGGACTATCAGGAATTGATCGAGGTGTTCGTCCAGGCGCTGATCAAGCGTGGTTGGTCCACTCGGAGGGAGTTGAAGGAAAGTTGGAAGCAACTCCATGAGGAGCGCCCCTGGGCCGGTGGCGTGATTGTCGCCAAGGCGTGGGCTAATCCAGCGTTCAAGCGGGCGTTGTTGTCGACCGGGCGGGAGGCGCTAAGAGAAATGGGCGTACACCAGGGGAAAGTCGGCAAGCTGGTCGTCGTGGAGAATACCGACAAGGTTCACAATGTCGTCGTCTGCACACTCTGTTCCTGTTATCCCTACGACATTCTCGGCGACACGCCGTGGTGGTACAAGCATGAGAGCTACCGGACCAACATCGTCCAAAACCCGCGCGCCTGCGTAAAGGAAATGTTTCAGTTGGAGATTCCCGCGGCCAAAGAAGTCCAAGTGTACGACAGCACTTCCGACGTTCGCTACTTCGTTCTACCGCAGCGGCCCGCCGGTACAGAAGGAATGTCGGAAGAAGAATTGGCCAAGCTCGTCACCGTCGATAGTCTGATCGGCGCCGGTTACGCGTTGGAACCTTCGCAGCAGAAACAGGCGATGAAATTAGGAGCCGCTCCGGAATCGCCGCGAGTCCGGCCGGATTGAGTGGAATTATGGCAGCAAAATTCAAAGTCGGCGACGCGGTGGTCGTAGCCGCGGAGAATCCCACCGGTTACCCGCGCACGCCTAAATACATCAGAGGCAAACGCGGCGTCATCGGCATGGTTCACGGTCTTCTGGAATACATCAGAGACCACCGCGGCATCCACAACCCGCTCTACACGGTCAGGTTCGACCTGAGCGAAGTGTCGACGTGCCACGATCAGGATTCGATATGGGTCGATGTGCATGAGGAGTGGTTGAGCGAGTTGCGGCAGGAAGTTCAAAAATGATTACCCACGATCTTCTTAGCACCAGTTAAACGGACGCTGTCACTCCCGTTCCCGAATCTCTGCCATTCAAACCTAGAATAGTGAAAGCTGTCTCGGCTTAAGGTCGAACACGGTGCGCCCGTCCAACGATCGTGAAATCGCTTTTTCATGGGCGATGGCCGCATCGAAATCGGCTGTCGGTTTGAGCTCGGTTTCGACCGAGCGCACAAAGCGTTCGAGGCGGCGCAGGCCGTCGATTTTGTCGTTGTCGCCGATCTTTGCGCCGTCAAGGGAGTTGCGTAGCCAGTCGATCGATTCATCGTAGGTCTTTAGCGGCACGGGAAAGGGATGGCCGTCCTTGCCGCCGTGAGCGAAGGAGAAACGGGCGGGGTCGGAGAAATGGCTCGGCGCGCCGTGAATGACCTCGGCGATCAAGGCGAGCGACTGAAGGGTGCGAGGTCCGAGTTTCTCCAGGAGCAGAAGTTCGGCGAAGCCGTGGAGATCGCGCTCGTAGGCGATCGCCAGCACGGCTCCGAGACGCTTGAGATCGATGTTTTCCGCCCGGACTTCGTGTTGGGCCGGCAAGCGGAGATGGCGCGCGGCTGCCAAAGTCTTCTCCGGTTTTTCGCGAGCGAGTTCGAGGAGCGCGTCTTGCGCGGGTCGCGCTTGGGCATCGACGAGATTCATGATCACGCCCTGAGGCGGGCCGACGATGGCGGTGTGCGGCTCGGCGACGAAATCGACCACCGACGCGGAGTGCCAATGGTAGCGGCGCGCCATTCCGCTCCGCTCGTTCAAACCCTGCTGCACGACGGCCCACTCGCCATTAGAGGTCACGACGAAACTGTGCAGGTAAATCTGAAAGCCGTCCGCGATGGCATTGTTGTCGATGCGCGCGGTGAGCCTGCTGGTGCGGACCAGGGCGTCGCCGTCAAAGCCGTGCCGCTCGGCGACCGTTCGCAGCTCCTGTGGCGTATTCCGTGCAAACCTGCCGCGGCCGCCGCAGATGTAAATGCCAAGCTCTTGCGCGCGCGGCGTAAGGCCCCGCTTCAAAGCTCCCATGACAGAGGTGGTGACGCCTGAAGAGTGCCAGTCCATTCCCATCACCGCGCCCAGGGCTTGGAACCAGAAAGGATCGCTCAGACGCGAGAGAAACGCCGATGTGCCGTAATCGTGGACAATGACTTCAGTGATCGCGGCGCCAAGGCCGGCCATCCGCTCGGCAAGCCATCGCGGAACGCGGCCGCCGTGGAGAGGAAGATCGGCGATGCCTGAACGTTTCATGCTACGATTCGACCGAAGTGTTCACGGTAAGATATCTCAGGTGATCGCTCAGTCCCATACCTCCTTCGCTGTCTCCACGATCGTATCCAACTTCTTCCACATCTCTTTTTCGCTGAGAACTTTGGAATCAATCCCGCCGAAGCCGCATTGGGGGCTGAGGGCGAGCTGGGCGAGGGGCAGGTACTTGCTGGCTAGATCGATGCGGCGCTTCAGGTCTTCAACGGTTTCCATGTCGGAGCTTTTGGTTGAGACCAAGCCGAGAACAGCGATTTTGTCCTTCGGTACGAATCGCAGTGGCTCGAAGCCACCGGCGCGGTCGCTGTCGTATTCGAGCAGCAGGCGCTGATGTTTGAGGCTGGTAAATAGTTGCTCGGCGATGGCGTCGTAGGAGCCTTCGCGGTGCCACTGCGGAACGAGCTTGCCGGTTGTGGGGTCGATGGTGCGGGCGTTGCCGCGGCAAATATGGATGCCGAAGGTTACGCCGGGGAAATCTTTAATGAGCGCATTGTCGGCTTGGATGGAACGCTCAAGGTTTCGCTTGGGATCTTCGCCGCGTGAGCGCATGCGCTCCAAGGAAACTTTGTCGACGTAGGCCGTGTAGCCGGGGGCGTCGATTTGAATATACTTGCAGCCAGCCTCTACCAGTTCGGCGATCATCTGCCGTTCGATTTGAACCACGTGATCGACGAAGTCGTCGAGACCGTTATAGACGTTCCGTGATATTTCCCATTTGAAGCGCTGGGCGATGCGGTCTGGACCGAGTAGGGTAACTTTGGCGGGAGCCTTGGCGACGCTTTGGGCGTAACGAAATTCTTCCAGCGGCAGATTGCGCACGAGCTTCAACCGTTCCACGGCGCCGCGGCGGGTGATGATCGCCGGGCCGGCCTCCTCGAAGTTCTGCTCGGCGCGTTCGAGGGGAGTTTCATTTAAATCGCGCTTCTCGTAGTAGAGAGAAACGTTCTTCGGCACGTCGAAGCCGGTGACGCACTCGGAAAAACTCTCTTGAAAACTGTGGCGGCGAAATTCGCCGTCGGTGACGACGGGAAAGCCGTGGGCTTCTTGTTTTTGGACCACGTCACGGATCGCGTCGTCCTGGGCTTTGGCCAATTCCTCACGCGACAATTGGCCGCGGTCATGGCGGGCAAAGACATCTTTTAGATTCGCCGGGCGAACCAGGCTGCCGATATGGTCGATGCGAATCTTGTTTAGGTCCGTGGTTGCCAACTGTGCCATCGGTTCCTCCGAAGGTTATCGTCACCTTGATGCTACACAAATTCAACAAAGATTGAGTTCGCGAGCAAGAGACCCTTGCGGGTAAAAAACAAGCGTCCGTCCCGCTCCTCCATCAGTCCTGCCTCGCTCCACGTCCTAATCTGTGGATAGAAGTCCACGGGACTCTTGCTGAAGCGGGAACAAAACTCGTCATTGGATATCCCCTCGGTCATCCTCAGCCCGAGAAACAGGAACTCGCCCACCGCTTTGGTTTCGTCAATTGTCTCGCGATCGACAACTGCTACGCCGGACTCCATGCCCAGCGCCATGTAGCGTCCAGGATTTGTTTCATTACTCCATCTCCGGCCCATTACGCCATCGGTTTTCATTCTCTGGTAGCTATGCGCGCCGGCGCCGAGGCCGAGATAGTCGCCGCCGCGCCAATAGTTGACGTTGTGGCGCGAGTGGCAGCCGGGCCGGGCGTAGTTGGAGATTTCATAGCGCTGCAACCCTGCCTCTTTGAGTTTCCGTTCAACGAGTTCCGCCATGGCGATCTCTTCGTCTTCGGTGAGCGATTTCATCCTGCCCGAGCGGTATTCATGGCCAAACGGCGTGCCCTCTTCAAAGGTCAGATTGTAAGCCGACAAATGCGGCGACCGAAATGTGAGGGCTGAGTCCAAGTCGGCTTCCAATTCAAACAGGGTCTGACTTGGATTCGCGTACATCAGGTCCAGGCTGAAGTTGTCGAAGCCAGCTTTGCGAACAACCTCCAAAGCCTTGTGCGCCTCCTCCGCCGAATGGGCGCGCCCGAGGAACTTGAGCAGGCGCGGCTGGAAAGACTGCACGCCGACGCTGATGCGATTCACGCCCGCGTCGCGGTAGCCGAAAAAGTTCTCCTGATCCACCGTTCCGGGATTCGCTTCCAGCGTGATCTCGCAGTCGGCGTCGAGCGGAAAGGTTGTCCCCGCCCGCGCGAGGATATTGCCGATACTCGTGGGCTTGAACGTAGACGGCGTGCCGCCGCCGAAAAAGATGCTCTGCACGGGTCGATTCTGCCACTCATCATGCGAACCGTAGTGGTCCAGCTCCCGCAGTAGCGCTTCGGTGTACTGTTTTTCGGGAATCTCGGGCACCACATGTGAGTTGAAATCGCAGTACGGGCACTTGCTGATGCAATAGGGGATGTGGATGTAGAGCGAAAAAGGCTTTTCGGCAGCGCTCATGTTGGCTTCATCTTATGGGTCAGGGAGCGCAGGTTCAAGACGACGGGTCCATCGGTGGATAAGATTGTCTACTGGCAGGAACGGCAAGAAAGCGATAAAAACACGGCTGCGTGTCATAATCGCGGGCAATCGCAGGCATCACCTGTTCTCCGGTCTTTCGCGCGAAGATATCGCCAAGATCCTCGGCAGGCTGGAAGAAAAGCATTTTGACAGCGGTACGACATGTCAAACTTAACAAGGCACCGATGCCCGTCGGATTCGATGTCGGCGGGAGGTTTGAAAGCGCCGTACCCGGCTGTTATAGTTCCCGGCGATATCGATTTGAGGACAAGAAATGTCGGTTCACGAGCACAAAGAGAAGGGGCATAAGAGCGTTCGTTGCTTCGTCATCACGGTTAGCGATACCCGTGATGACGCGACCGACACGAGCGGGCAGACGATCAAATCGCTCTTGAGCGGCGAAGGGCACTCGACTAACGGCTATCGCATCGTTAAAGATGAGCCAGCGCAAATCGACGCGCTACTTAACGAAGCTCTCGGGAGCGAGAACGTCGATGCCGTGATCGTCAACGGCGGCACCGGCATCGCGCCGCGAGATGGCACCTTTGAGGTCGTGAACCGATTTCTGGAAAAGAAACTCGACGGCTTCGGCGAGATTTTTCGCTATCTAAGTTATTTGGACATTGGCTCGGCGGCGATCATGAGCCGGGCGGCGGCGGGGACGGCGCGGGGAAAGGTGCTGATCTCTTTGCCTGGATCGAAGGGCGCGGTCTCGCTGGCGATGGAAAAGCTGATTCTGCCCGAGCTGCGTCATATGGTTTCTCAGCTGCAGGGAAAATGAAGGTTCGAGTCAAATTCTTCGCGATTCTTCGGGAGAAAGTCGGCACCGCCGAGATTACCAGGGACATTGAAGAAGGCAGTACGGTGGGAGACCTGTGGCGGGCGCTACAGAAGGATTACCCCAAAATCGACGTGCCAGGAATTCGCCTGCTTTACGCGGTCAATCAAAACTACGTTAAAGCAGATCACCTGCTCAGCGACCAGGACGAAGTCGTATTCGTCCCGCCGGTGAGCGGGGGGTAAGAAAAATGTTTCGCGTTACGAATGGTCCCATCGATCTCCAAGAGCTGGTGGATTATGTCGGCGATCCCGAAGCCGGCGCCATTGCGACCTTCATCGGTACCACGCGAAATAATAACGAGGGGCGAAAAGTTATCGCACTCGATTACGAAGCTTATCCCGAGATGGCGGAAAAAGAGCTGGCGCGCATCGGCGAGGATGCTAAGACGAAATGGCCGATTTGCCGCATGGCGATCATCCACCGGCTCGGATCCGTGCAGATCACGGAAGCGAGCGTCATCATCGCGGTATCGGCAGGGCACCGCGACGCGGCCTTTGCGGCCTGCCGGTTTGCCATCGAGGAAATCAAGAAGACCGTGCCGATCTGGAAGAAGGAAGTTTACGAGGGTGGCGAGGTCTGGATCGGCACCCAGACCGGCCAACCGCTAACCAGCCTCAAGTCATAGAGCCTCAATTACACCTGCTTTTCGATGGAATCTTCTCTATTCGCAATATTCGGCTTGGGTTTGCTCTACGGTATCCAACATGCCACGGATGCCGACCATCTGATCGCCGTATCGACGATTGTCAGCGAGCATAGGAGCTTCAAATGGGCGTCGTTGATCGGCGCCTTCTGGGGGCTGGGCCACACGACGACCCTGTTCCTGGTTGGCCTAATCGTGATCGGGCTGCGGGTAACCATTCCGCCCCGCCTGGCCTTGGGGCTGGAATTTCTAGTTGCGCTCATGCTCACTTTGCTGGGATTGAAAATTTTGTGGCGCTCTTTCGGTATCGAGAAAATTCATCTCCACATTCACGCGCACAATCCGGAAACCCATGCCCACTTCCACGTTCATGAAAATCCCGGCCAAGACCACGGTCACACGCACCCTTTTAAATCGATGCGCAAGCCCTTTGTGGTCGGCATGGTTCACGGGCTCGCCGGCAGCGCGGCGCTGATGCTCCTGGTGCTATCGACGATACCGTCGGCGCTAGCCGGCGTGGCTTATATCGTTGTTTTCGGCATCGGCTCGGTGGGCGGCATGCTGCTTTTGAGCGGGCTGATCGGTTTGCCGTTCATCCTTACGGCGCAGCGTTTCAGCCGCATGAACCGCTGGATTCAAGTGGCTGCCGGAGTGGCGAGCATGCTTTTCGGCCTGCATTTGGGCTGGGACATTGGCTTCAACGCAGGGCTGTTTTAATTGCCTTTTAGAATGCGTCCTCGCACCCGGCCGCGCAGCCAGATGATCACGGCGAAAATCAGCAGTATCAAAATCCCTGACACTACCGACTCTGCTTTATCGATTCCTTTGGCGATACCCTGATAGGTTTCGCCGAGCCCCCAGCCGAGATACCCGAGAAAGAGACAGCGGGGGACGGTTCCATAGAACGTCCACAGACTGAATTCTTTGATCGGCAGGCGCAATAGGCCGGCCGCGGCCGAGATCACGGAGAGCGGAAAGATCGGCAGGGCGCGAAGAAAAAATATCGAGGTATTGGCTTTACCACCTTGAAAACGCCGCTCCATCGCTTCCACGTCGCTCCAACTGAAACCGAGAAAACCTTTCCAACGGTCGACCAGGGGTTTGCCGCCGAAGTAACCGATGGCGTAGCCGATGTAGGCGCCCAGCGTCGAAGCGATGGCGCCGGGCAAAACAATTTGCAGCAGGATCGGCATAAGCGCATCCAAAAATCTAAGCTCGGCGCTGATCAGCACGAAGCCCGCTCCCATGATGATGAGCGGCGAAGGAATCGGCACAATCACCGACTCGATAATGACACCGATAAACACACTCCACGGCCCGTAGGCGCGGATGGAATCCATGATCCAGGTCAAAATTTCAGACAAAGGTGTTTCTCTCCATCAAGATCGCAAAAAGGTAGCAGCTTCGCGACGACAATTCTATCACGGCGATGGCGCTCCGATCACGAGTCATGGCGTTACAAAACGACTGGCGGCACGGTTCGAAAAATTAGATGACTCCCATAACCGTCAGTAGATACATCACTGCCAGGGCCAAATAGGCCAGGCAAGAGACGATCAAGCAGGCTAGATTGAGCCGCCCCGGCCGGGCTGCGGCGGGGAGATGGCGCGGCAAGTAAACGTGGTTGAGGAATATCAGGGCGACGGAAAAAAGCACGGTGCCGACAAAGCCGATAACAGCGGACAGGAGAATGAGCGGGCCGGGCTCGGTAAAACCCATAGTGGCGGCGGTAATCGCGGTAAGCAAAATCAAAAAGATCAGATAGCAGGAACGCACCGAAACAGACCGCGAGCGGGGGAAAAATGCATAGAGGCAATCGGTATGAATACGGCTCACCGCGTCCACGGTGGCAAGCCAGGTATCTGACAGGAATGCCGCCGCGATGATCAAAAAGAGCACTCTTCCAAGCACGCCCCAGCTGACTTCAAAGAAACGACTTTGCACGACGGCGAGCTCGTAACCCTGCGGCAGCAGGCCCTTGGGAAATAGCAGCGCGTAGGCCAACAGACAGGTCATTAGAGTAGTCAGAATATTACCGCCGATACCGATGCTCACGCCCCAAAACAGATAGCGGCGCCAGCGACCCACGTGGGCGAGACCCTCGTCGTTACCGGGCAGAAACCCCGACGCCGGAATTGCCTCCGCTTTGCCGGTTATGGGGCCGGTGAGCCGGCCCATGTAATGCGCCATCCCGGCTCCCTTGTCGCGTATCCAGTAGGAATAGAAGAGGGTCCAAAAGCCGCCCAGTCCGGCGAAGGTGATGGCGGTCAGCAGCTTGGTGGCGTCGGCGGGATCCCAGGGTCGCGGCATCGAGGTCGCCGGGATGAACAAGGCTTTGACGAAGGCCGGTAGTGCTTGCAGCGCTTCGACGTTGGCGCTGGCCCAGAGCAGACCGACGAGGGTCAACAGTGCTACGCCCCACATGAAAGATTCTACTAGGCGATAAACCACTTTGCTCAGGAGAATTGCCGAGAGGAATATCAACATCGAAAGGTAGCCCCAGAAAAGAGTCTGGCCCCGAGGCGTCCAGCCCGTGGGAAAATTCGTCAGCGCGGCGAAGGAGGTTCCGCCGGCGGCGGCGAAAGCGCCGAACCAGAGAAATGAAAGGGTCATCAGAACCCACAGAAACAACGCAAAGTAGCGGTTCAATCGGATAAATCCTTGAAAGATACTTTCGCCGGTGAGCACCGTGTAACGGCCGATCTCGTAGGTGACCGGAAACTGTAGCAGGCAGGCCGGTAGTAAAAGAAAAAGAAAAGTAAGCCCGTACTTGGCGATGATGTAGGGCCACCAGATCAGCTCGCCGCTGCCCTGCGCCAAGGCCATAAAGATAATGCCCGGCCCGAGGGCGGCGAGCATGCCCGGAAGCGGGGGCAGGGGAGCTCTTTTGAAAGGCGGAAGCGTACCCCAGGGTTGGCTTTCGGGCATGCGATGTGACCTATCCAGGAGTTTCTACGGCTCGACTGTTCCCAAAGAGCAAGCCTCTCTGGTCGTTTTCCACCAAGCTGTTCAAAGTTCCGAGTTCAAAGTTCAAAGTGGTTGGCCGGGGAACATTGAACGTTGAACATTGAACCCGGAACCCTGTGCACGCCCCCATCGAGACTCGCTCCTGGGTCTACATGGTGTGATCTTTTCTTCCGATCCGTGAGTCATCTGGGGCTAGTCGATGCGCTGCACGGCGCCTTCTGGGAGCGAGGCGAGAAAACTTTGTAGAGCCCGATCGAGGTAAGCGGCGTCCTTCGACTCGAACGTGACCTTGACCTTGTATTCAGGGATATCCAATACGGGGTAAGAACCCAACAGGAGATCGGGAAACTTCGCCAGGACGTCGTTGAGCATCGCCGCGATCAGCCCCTCGCCGTATTTGAGATAAACGTTCTTGAGAAAATAGGGCGTGTCGCGGAACATCTCCTTGATCGCGTGAAACCGTTCCTGGAGAATCTTCGGTATGCCGGGAAAGATGTAGACGTTGTGGATGTTCACCACAGGAGCAAATAGCGCTTCGGTGGCCAGGAGCTTCGACCCTTCGGGAACATTCGCCATCCTGAGCCGCGCTTCGTTGACGTCGGCGCCGAGCCGCTGGCGCATGCGCTGTTCGATATCCGGATGGCGGACGACGTTGACGCCGAAACCATGGGCGATGCCTTCGATGGTCACGTCGTCATGGGTCGGGCCGACGCCGCCTGTGGTGAAGACGAAATCGAACCGTCGTGAGAACGCGGCGACTTCCGCGCCGATGATTTCGATCACGTCCTGTATGGTCGAGATTCTTTGTACTTCGACGCCAAGCCGGCGCAATTCGGTACAGAGGAAGTAAGAATTGGTGTCGTGCGTTTTGCCCGACAGGACTTCATTGCCGATGATGACGATGCCCGCAGTCTTTGCCATGCTGGGTATCTTTTTACCGTAATGAAATGGCTGCCCGCAAGCGTGCCCGAGCCACTCAACGTTAGAGGTCGAACTCGCTGCAGCTCATGAAAAAGTTACAGCGGGGATTGGAACATACGAAGCGACACTTGTGATTGACCAGCTTGGCGCTGCAGACGGGACAATATTCCCACCAGTTTTCCTGGTTATCGTCCTTGCTCGCTGGCGGTTCGCTTTGGTCCATATTGTGATTTCCTAAAAGTTTGCCTTTGTTCTCGCCCAAGACTTTTCTTGTGCATGATCCTGTCTTGTAATCGAATTTGCCCGGGTTGACAAGAAATATGTCAACTGATGCCTAGAAAAAACCTGAAAACGCACCGTGAAAAACGCCGCCGCGCGCGCTGGAGCGCCTTTTGGACACCCTTCATCACGCTCGCGTCGATTGTGATCTCGGTCGGGGTGCTCATGTTCTTTGCTCGCACCTGCCGGGAGCGCTTCCCGCAATTATCCCCGCCCTGGGACGGTTGCGCCGCCCAAAAACCGGCCGGCGAGCGGCGTCGGGACGCAAAAACGCCGGGGCGCAGAGGAAGCAAAAGCCAAGAGTCAGGTTCCGATCCGGTGAACTCACCGGGGCGCCGCGTTGTCGCCGGGGTGGCGCCCCGAAAAACTTCTCTTTGATCAGCACCGCAGTTCAGTTATAATCGGTTTCCTAGGAAGTTGTGAATCCAAACGTGACCGATCTTGGCGTGATACTTTTAGCCGCGGGGCAGGGCACGCGGATGAAATCGAGCCTTCCCAAAGTGCTCCATCCGCTCGGCGGAAAGTCCCTGTTTCTTCACGCCCTGGGGACCGCGCAACGGCTTGAGCCAAAAAAGGTCGCCGTCATCATCGGCCACGGCGCCGGCGCCGTGGCCGACGCTTATGATCGCAATGACGTAGTCTGGATCACTCAGGAAAAGCAGCTTGGCACAGGCCACGCGGTGCTCTGCGCGAAAGATGCCTTCAGCGATTTTTCCGGTGACATTCTTATTCTTAGCGGCGACGTGCCGTTGATCAAAGAACAGACGCTGGCGGCGATGATCAAGACCCACCGGGAGTCGCAAGCGGTCTTGACTCTTTTGACCGCTTGCCTGGAAACGCCTGGTGGATACGGCCGGATTCTGCGCGGCGTTGACGGCGAGATTATCGGGTCCGTGGAAGAAAAAGACGCGACGGAGGCGCAGAAACGGATTCGCGAGATCAACGCAGGCATCTACGTCGTCGCCGTTCGATTTCTTTTTGCGGCACTGGCTGCCGTGAAGAACGACAATCGCCAGAAGGAATACTATTTGCCCGATATCGTCGCCATCGGACTTGCGCAACGGGAAAAGATCGAAACGGTCCGGGTCGCCGACCCGTGCGAAATGCGCGGCATCAATACCCGAGAGGAGCTTGCGCTGATGGAGAAAATCCTGCAAGAACGGATCAATCGTAAATGGATGGACGGCGGCGTGACGCTCAAAGACCCGCAGACGACTTACATCGACGACGGAGTCACCATTGGCAAAGACACGGTTATCGGCCCGAATACCCACCTTCTCGGCGACACGGTTGTCGGCGAACGTTGTCGGATCGACGGCAGCGCCTATCTCACCGACGTCAAAATCGGCGATGAAGTGCATGTGAAATTCGCCGTCGTGGCGGCGAGTAGTCGGATCGAAAGCGGCGCGATCATCGGCCCCTTCGCGCACCTGAGGCCGGGCAATTCTTTGGGCCGCAACGTCCACATCGGTAACTTCGTCGAGGCGAAAGCCGCAACGATCGGCGAGGGAACCAAGGCCAATCATCTGACTTATCTGGGAGACTGCACCATCGGCCAGGGCACCAACATCGGCGCCGGCACGATTACCTGCAACTACGACGGTTTCAAAAAATACCGCACGACCATCGGCGACCGCGTACAAGTGGGAAGCGATACCACTCTGGTCGCGCCCATCTCGTTGGGCGATGACGTTTACGTTGCCACGGCGACAACCGTGCGCCAAGATGTGCCGCCCGGCGCACTGGTCTTCAATCCACGCGAAGAGCGGGTGCGCGAAGGCTGGACCGAGAGGAAGCGCAAAAAGATGAAGGAGAATAACAAGTAATGTGCGGCATCGTCGGTTACATCGGCAAGCGCGAAGCGGCGCCGTTGATTCTGGAAAGCCTGCGCAAGCTCGAATACCGAGGCTATGACTCGGCCGGCATTGCGGTGCTCGATGACGGGCGCGTGACGATTCGCCGCTGCGAAGGCAAGCTCAACAACCTCGAAACGCTGCTCAACCGCCAGCCGGTCAGCGGGAAAGTCGGCATCGGTCATACCCGCTGGGCGACCCACGGGCGTCCGTCCGAAACGAATGCACATCCCCACCGCGCCGGCGACGTTGTCGTAGTCCATAACGGTATTATCGAAAACTATCTCGAACTCAAGGAGCAACTGAGCAAACGGGGCACCCAATTCAGTTCCGAGACCGACAGCGAAATTGTCGCCCACCTGGTCGGCGAAAAAGTGGAGCGCGGCATGGACTTCCTCGAAGCGGTGCGCCGCACGCTGCGCGAAATCCGGGGTTCTTATGCTCTGTTGTTTCTCAACCGGCGGGACCCGCGGCGCTTGATTGTGGCCAAGAATTCCACGCCCATCGTGATCGGCTGGGGTGACGGCGAAACCTTTGTCGCTTCCGATATTCCAGCGCTACTCGACTATACGCGCAAAGTAACGTTTCTTGAGGATGGGGAGCTCGGCGAAATCACTCTCGGCTCCTGTCGTCTGTTCGACGCCAAAGGCAAGCTCGTTCACCGGCCGGTCAAGGAAATCACCTGGGACGCGGTCGCGGCGCGCAAGGGCGGTTTTCCGCACTTCATGCTAAAGGAAATCCACGACCAGCCGCGCGCGCTGGCGGATACCTTTCGCGGTCGCATCTCACTCAAGGACGGGCGGGTATCGTTGGAAGATATTCACCTGAAAGCGCTGGCAGTGAAGCAAATCAAACGCATTCACTTGGTCGCCTGCGGCACCGCCTGGCACGCCTGTCTCGTCGGCAAGTTCATGCTCGAAGAGATCGCCGGCATTCCCGCCGAGGTCGATTACGGCTCGGAATTCCGTTACCGTGCTCCGTTGATGGATCCGAAATCAATCCTGCTCATGGTGAGCCAATCCGGTGAAACCGCCGACACGCTGGCGGCCACCGAGATTGCGCGAGCGAAGAAGGCCAAGATCCTCTCGATTTGCAACGTCATCGATTCCTCGATCCCGCGCAAGTCTCACGGTGTGCTCTACACCCACGCCGGCCCCGAGATCAGCGTGGCGAGCACCAAGGCTTTTACCACCCAACTCACCGCGCTTTATCTGCTGGCAGTGGCGCTCGGCAGGTTGAACGGCAAGTTGAAACAGGCCGACGCGCGAAAATTGCTGCGCGATCTGATGCATCTACCCCATTGGATCGAAGAGACACTGAAGCTCGAGAGCAAAGTCAAAGAGTTGGCGCGGGAACTCATGCACTGCAGCGATTTTCTCTATCTCGGCCGCGGCGTCAATTATCCCATCGCCCTGGAAGGCGCGCTCAAACTAAAAGAAATTTCCTACATTCACGCCGAAGGTTATCCGGCCGGCGAGATGAAGCATGGCCCGATCGCGTTGATCGATGAAAAAATGCCCGTGGTCGTGCTCGCGCCGCGGGACCGCTACTTTGAAAAAACCATGGGCAACTTAAAGGAAGTCGAGGCGCGCGGTGGCAAGGTCATTGTGCTCACCGATGAGGCCAAATCCGGCGCTGAAATCTCGGCCCACCGGGTATTGACGTTGCCGAAGGCGTCCCACTATCTGACCCCCATCGTGATGACGATTCCGTTGCAGCTCCTCGCCTATTACATCGCCGTGCACCGCGGCACGGACGTCGACCAACCGCGCAATCTCGCCAAGAGCGTGACGGTGGAGTAATGGCCCTCTTCCAAGGAGGGGCGGCGCGGGTTTCCCGAACCCTGAGCTCGCTCGGCTACCGCGACTACCGGCTGCTATTTTTCGGCACCAGCCTCTCTCATGTCGGCGATTTCATCCAGGCGATGGCGCAGGGCTGGCTGGTCTGGACCATGACGAGTTCGCCGTTTCTCCTCGGCCTGGTCGGTTTTGCCCAGGCGTTGCCCCGACTGCTCTTGGGCGCCGTGGGCGGCGCCATTGTCGACCGCATCGAGCGGCGCCGGCTGCTGCTCTCGACCCAAGTATTGGCGATGGCCCAGGCGTTCTGTTTCTGAGCGTTGGCTTATTTTGACCAGATCCAGTTCTGGCATGTGATGGGCCTGGTGTTGTTTTTGGGCACCGTGAACACGATCAACCAGGCCGCCCGCCACTCCTTGATCAATAGTCTCGTGCCGCGCGCCGAGCTGATGAATGCCATCGCGCTTAACTCTTCCATGGCGAACCTGGCGAAAATCATCGGGCCCTCGCTGGGCGGGGTGCTGATCAGCGTCATCGGTGTCGCCGGCTGTCTTTTCGTCAACGCCTTGAGCTTTCTCGCCATCATCGCGACCTTGCTGATCATGGAAATACCGACGGTCAAAATCAAAACCGAAGAGGAAGCGCCGTTTTGGCGCGAGGTCGTCGAGGGCTTTCGATTCCTGCGCGGCGAGCGGCGGGTTTTTTCGATAATTCTACTTTGTTATGGCGTCGCGCTCGTGGGGACGCCGTACACGCGCTTTCTCCCGGTGTTCGCCACCGACGTGTTACACGCCGGCCCTTCGACGTTCGGTCTGCTGCTCGCCGCTCCCGGCGTTGGCGCGGTCATCGCCGGACTCGCCATCGCCTCCCTGGGCCGCCTGCGCCGCCGCACCCATTTCGTCGCCATGAGCGTGTTCGCTTTTTCGTTGTCTCTGATCCTGTTTTCGTTTTCCCGCTCGCTGCCGCTTTCGATGTTCTTTTTGATCTTGGTCGGCGGCAGCAACATAGCGATTCGCGCGGTTGCCAATGGGGTTGTCCAGATGGAGATTCCCCCTCACCTGTTGGGTCGCATGCTCAGTTTGTTTTTCATGGACAAAGGGCTGTGGTCCTTCGGCACGCTCTTGATCGGCAGCATGGCTCATGCCATCGGAACGCCGCGGGCGATCGCCATTTCAGGAACGCTCTGCGCCGGCTTTGCGTCAGTCCTGCTTTATCAGCAGCGCCAACCCAGAGAGAATCTGGCGGCGGAAAATCTAACCAAAGGTATTTGAAATTCGGAAACTAAGAAGAGATCGGAAAAACCATGTCTCCCGCAAAGACGCAAAGACGCGAAGTGACGTGCCGTCGGCCCGTCATGCCAAGCGAATGCGAGGGATCTAAGAAAGATTTCTCCCTTCGGTCGAAATGACACGGAGTGTCACTTTGCGCCTTGGCGCCCCTTCGGCGAAGCTCAGGACATGCTTGGCGGGATAAATCGTCCTGGAGTTGTTCTGTTCAACATTCCCAAGGTAAGTATCGCCTAAAGCGTGACCTGGCGCAGTAGCCGGACGGCATCCTCCGGCGCCACCGGATTGATGAACATGCCGGAACCCCATTCGAACCCGGCGACCTGAACCAGCTTGGGCAAGATCTCGATGTGCCAGTGATAATGGCGGGTCTCGGCTCCATCCAAAGGATAGGAGTGGATGAGATAGTTAAATGGAGGATGGTCGAGAACCCGGTTAAGGCGCGCCAAGGCATCGCGCAAGCAATGCGCGAGTTCGGCCAAATTTTGGTCCGAGCTGCGCTCAAAATAGGGCGCGTGCCGTTTGGGCAAAATCCAAATCTCGAACGGGAAGCGCGCCGCGTAAGGACATAACGTCACCCATCGCTCATGCTCCGCTACGAGCCGCGCGCCGCCCTCGGCGTCCTGCCGGGCTATCTCACAGAACAGACAGCGGCCATTGGCTTCGTAGTATCGTCGTGCGCCGCCGATCTCTGCGCGAAGCTGTTCCGGCGCCTCGGGCAGGGCGATGAGCTGGGAGTGAACATGCTCCAGCGTCGCGCCGGCGGGGGCACCCTGGTTTTTGTAGACCAGGATCGAACGCCAGCGCTCATCTTTGCTCAGAGCGAGCATGCGCTCGCGATAGACCCTCAGAACGGTGGCCAACTGCTCCTCGCTCAACTCCCCGACGTTCACGACATGCTCCGGGCTCTCGATGATCACTTCGTGAACTCCCAGTCCGGCCGTCGATTCGTAAACGCCGCGCCGGCTCGAGGCCCCCCCACCTTCGTTGTCGAGTGCGGGATATTTGTTCGGCACCACGCGCACGGTCCAGCCCGGCGCGTCGGGCGAGGATTGAGGGTCCCGGTAAGCAAAGACCTCGGGAGGTGTCATCTGTTCGTTTCCCGCGCAAAAGGGGCAGGGCGATTCTTCGTTCGTGCCATCGTGGCGCGGTCTTTTCGCTCTTTCGGCCGCAATGATGATCGCGCGTCCGGTGACGGGATCTATTCGAATTTCGGGCATGGTGCGCCAGTTTAGGTAGGTGAAAGGGCGGTTTCAACCGGCCGCAGCCCGCGAAAGTCCTTGGCGCAGAAATAGAACTCAGAGGAACCCTGGCGAGTCGCCTCCGGTCGAGTTCGCTGCACGGAAGAGAAACTGTTTTTCAACTCCAGCGTAAACGCCTGAAGTTCATCGCTGATGAAACTCTTCATCAGCAAAGCGCCGCCGCGACGCAACAACCCTGTGGCTGCCGCCAGCGCGGCGCGATTGAGATCCAGGCAACGGGCCGTATCGGCATCGCGAATGCCGCTTAGCTTCGGCGCTAAGTCGGACAGCACGCAGTGAGCCGGCTCGCCGAACAGCTCTTTGATTTTTCCCTGAGTTTCCGCCATCGTGATGTCGCCCTGGAAAAGAATGATATTGGACTGCCGAAAAATTTCGATGGGTTGAAGATCGACGCCAATCACTTTGCCAGTCGGACCCACGATCTCGGCTGCGACTTGGAGCCAGCCGCCCGGCGCTGCGCCTAGATCAACGACATAACCACCCGGTCTCATGAGGCGAAAGCGCTGTTGCAGTTCGAGTAGTTTGTACGCCGCGCGGGAGCGGTAGCCTTCCTGTTTGGCCTTTTTAAAATAGTGGTCGTGGGGTTTATAGGTCATTGAAATCGCAGTAGACCGGACGGTAAAAAAAAGGCCCGGCCTAAAAAGCAGACCGGGCCTAACGCGGGATAGGGGGTCGGGAGTCCTGACTTCAAAGACTCCCGACCCCTTTCTTCCTTCAGCGGGATTTCACTTGAAATTCGACGCGACGGTTCACGGCGCGCGCCCAGTCTGTTCCCTGACCTAGCAACGGTTTGCCCTCGCCAAGACTCGCGGCAGACATGCGCTCGGGCTCCACGCCTTGAGCCGCCAGTTCCTTCATGACCGTCTGGGATCGGCGCAGACCGAGCCTCTGGTTGTACTCGTCGTTGCCGACGCTGTCCGCGTGGCCTTCGATGGCAACGGTAAGGTCGGACTTTTCTTTAATCCTCTGCGCCGCCATGTAAACCTGCCCCTTGCCGAGATCAGTCAGCTCCGCCGAGTCAAAACGGAAGGCGACGGCCTGAAAAACAATCCGCTCGACCTCGACGATTTTGGGCACCTCTCGGGTGACGATCTTTTCGACCGGCACCTGCACGACGGTCACCCTTTCGGCCACCGGTTCTTGGACAGCTGTGGACCTGGCCAAGGGCGCCGGCTGGGACTGGGTCTGACCGGCTGGAACCTTCCGTACCGCCCCATAGCCATGTAGGGGTTGCGGCTCGGATAACACCGGCGGATGCGGCCTGTGACCGAATAAGGCTTCCTGCGGTTCGGTCGCGCTCACCAGGAAATGGAACGGCCTGAAAACCAACCACTCTGTCAGAAAAGCGGCGGGATATGCGAGATAAGCCACGACCCTCAGCGGATGGGACTGGCTGTCGTCGTACTCGTCCGACGCCGCCAGACCAGGCTTTAACCCAGACGCGATCCACATGGTCAAGACTAAAATCAACATCCGCGAGGCCTTCATATAATTTCTCCTATTGGACCGTCTAGAAGCGAAGTTTAAAGGTTAGTGCCCCCCTTTGTCAAACTCGTCGTGGTGCGGCGCTTGTCCCTTGCAAAAAAATAGGGGCGTGGTTTATGAGAAGGAGCTTTAATCGCGAGCTCGGGATATCGGTTGTCCAAGTGGCAAACTTGCCCGAGAGACGAGGGGTTAAATGGCCGTATTCGTGGAAAAAAGAGATCGGGCGATCATGATCACCATCGACCGCCCGCCACTCAATGTGCTCGATGTCGCCCTGCTTCATGAATTCGGCGAGGTCCTGACATCCTGCGCTCAAGAACAGTCGGCTCACGTCGTCGTGTTGAAAGGCGGCGGCGAGCGCGCCTTTTCCGCCGGAGTCGACGTCAAGGATCATACCAAGGACAAAGTTCCGGAGATGATCGAGGTCGTTCATGGGGTGATGCGCAGGCTTTTGGCCCTGCCGCAGGTCACCGTGGCGTTGGTGCGCGGCGCCTGTCTCGGCGGCGCTTGCGAACTTGCCAGTTGCTGCGATTTTATTCTCGCGGCGGAAGGGAGTTCTTTTGCGACTCCTGAAATTCACGTCGGTTGCTATCCGCCGCTCGCGCTCGCGCGTTTTTCCTCCCTCATCGGTTATCACCGGGCGGCGGAAATGATTCTCACCGGGCGGACTTTCTCGGCGGAAGAAGCGGCGCGCATGGGGTTGATTAATCGCGTCCTGCCCGCCGCCGAGCTCGACGCGGGCTTGGAAACTCTGCTTGGAGAGCTACTCGGCAAGAGCGGCGCGGTACTGCGAGTGACCTTGAAGGGGCTGCGCGAACTCTCGCTCACCGGTTTTTCCGAAGCGCTGCGGCGTTCAGAGGAGATTTATCTTCGCGAGCTCTTGGCAACCGACGACGTCGAAGAAGGAGTGCGGGCTTTTCTCGCTAAACGCCGGCCCCGTTGGACCCATCGGTGAGGAAGCCGTAACCAGATATCAGTTTCGTCGGGGCTTTCCCGATTCGCGACGCGATTCATGGTTTCAATATAAATGGCCTTATGTTACGATTTTTAGAATAATGGCGGAGCTGGAAATCAAAATCACCAGGGATCAGAGTGAGATCCGCGAAGCGCAGAGACTCAGGTTTCAAGTTTTCAATCTGGAGATGAACAAGGGTCTCAATGCCTCCTACGAGTCCGGCCTTGACGTCGACGATTTCGATCCGTATTGCGATCATCTGATTGTTCGTGACTTGCCGAGCCAAAAGGTCGTCGGAACCTATCGCCTGCTGCTCGGCTCCCAGGCCAGCAAGCATATCGGTTTTTATTCCGAGGGAGAGTTCGATCTGGAGAAAATCAAGCAGCTTGACGGCGAACTCTTGGAGGTGGGGCGCTCCTGCGCACGCAAAGATTTTCGCGACCGGGCGCTGATTCCCCTGATGTGGGAATCCATCGCCCAATACGTCAGCACGCACCGGGTGCGGTATCTGTTCGGCTGCGGCAGCCTCTATACGACCGACGCGCAGGAGGTGAGCGAAAATTTTTCTCTATTGAGGCGAAAATACTATGCCGATGAATCTTTGCGGGTCGTCCCGGTCCCGGCCTGCCGATTCGACGGCATCGACGATAATCCGTCAATCGCCGATGAACATGCGCTGTTCGTGAAATTACCCAGCCTGATCAAGGGCTATCTGCGGCTCGGTGCGGTGGTGTGCGGCCCGCCGGCGCTGGACCAGGAATTCGGCACCGCAGATTTTCTGTTGTTATTGGATATGCATAAATTGTCCGCCGAATATCTCAACCGCTTCGGCCTCCAGGGATCAAAGGTGCGCGATGCGGTGGCTTAAGTTAACCGCTTTTCTTTCGCTTTGGGCGTTTTTTTTCGGTCTGGTTGCTCTGGTCCACCTGTGGATCTCGATCCTCGGGCTGCCCAATCGCTGGAAAATCATCAGTTGGCTGGCGCGCAGTTTCACTCTGCTGCTCAGGCTTATCCTCAAGATCAAAGTCACAGTGCAGGGCGACGAGGGCCAACTGGAACGAGGCGGTTATGTGATCATCGCCAACCACATGAGCTATGTCGACGGCATCGTCCTGGGAAGCATATTCCCCATCGTGTTCGTCTCCAAGCGGGAGGTGAAAAGCTGGCCCTTCGTCGGTCAATGGAATACGCTGTGCGGCACGATCTTCATCAATCGCCAACATAAGGAACAGGTCGGCTCGCTGGTCGCAGAGATGAAAAGAAAACTGCAACAGGAAGCCAATCTGTTGCTGTTCCCTGAAGGCACCTCGACCAACGGCGACGAAATGCTGCCCTTTCAAACCGTGCCCCTGGCGGCGCCGTTGCGCAACCGATCGATCATCGTCCCGGTGACCCTGACCTACAAAAGCATCGAGGACATGCCGGTGACGGCGGCCAACCGCGATCTCGTCTATTGGTACGGCGACATGGATTTCGTCACGCATTTTTGGCGGCTGCTCGGCCTACGCAGCGTCGAAGCGATGGTCACCATCCAGCCCAGGATCGAAGGCTTTCGCTATCAAGACAACTCTGCGGGCCGCAAGAGATTGGCCGAAGACTGCTATAATCGGGTCTTGGGAAAAGTCGCGGTCGGAGAATCCGCCCAGGAAGACGAAGAGGACAGCGCCGGCGAGAGTCCCGCGACGCTATTTCCCGGTTAGCCCCGATCCGATATCGCGCAGGAATAAGCCGTTTCTCGCAGGAGCTTCCTCGGCGATCTACGAAACCCAGTTGAACCAGTAGTCGGAAAGGTCACCGTCGGAGAGAACCCATCGAGCTACGCTAAACCGTGCGCCTGCGGGATGGCACTTTGTACTGCGTTCAAGGAGTCCTTAGCGGATCGGGGTTAGCTGCTTTTTAATATTCTCGACGAATTCCTTGAGCATCGCATCCGCCTTTTTCCGAATGATCGGCTGGCCGAACTCGCCGATCTTGCCCAAGATATTTACGTCGGTCTCGACCACGAGTTCGGTCTGATTGGCGCCGATCTCCTTGAGCGTCATGATCGTCTTGCCGCTGACGGCGCCGGCCGCCATGCGGTCTTTGGCTTCGGCGCGCAAGGTGGCCCGCCAATCCGTTTTGTTTTGCTCTTCGAGAATGATTTTGCCTTGCAGGTTGAGCTTGATCGGTCCGACGCGAACGGCGAGCGCCCCCTGATAGGTGGTGTCGTCGATCTTGCTGACGGACTCGACTCCCGGCAGCGACTTTGCCACCTTGGGCACGTCCATGAGAAAATCCCAAAGCGGTTCACGGGCAACCGGAATCTGCGCGGTTTGAGCGAATTTCACGGTCTCTTGCCTTTTTTGGATGTCTTCCGGGTTGTCTTTGGCGCAGCTTTTGCCCTCGCCTGTTGCCGGATGCTCGCCAGTGCCTTGTCCAATGCGCGCCGGACGAACACGGCCGCCATGTCCTTCTTGTAGGCCGCCGAGCCGCGAAAATCACTGACCGGATCGACCGCTTCTTTGGCCTTTTCGCCGGCCTCGGCGAAAGCCTCGGCTTTGACCGGCTGGCCGCGCAAAACCGCTTCGGCGGCGGTGGCGCGGATCGGCGTGACGCCGACGCTGCCCAGCGCGATGCGTACGTCGCTGATGGTTTTCTTGTTCTTGTCGAGGGTAAGCACCGCGGCGGCGGACACGGTGCCGTAGTCGTCCGCGGTGCGCGGCAAGAACTTCAAATAGGCGCCGCCGCTGTTGGCGGCGAGCCTGGGAATGAAAACCTCGGTGATGATCTCGTCCGGCTTGAGCACGGTTTCGTAGTAGTCGGTGAAAAACTCATCGAGCGGAATCACCCGGCTGCCGTTGGCAGACGTCGCTTTCACCGTGGCGCCGAGCGCGATCAGGGTCGGCGGCGGGTCTTGATTGGGGTCGGCGTGGGCCAAGCCGCCGCCCACTGTCGCCATGTTGCGCACGCGAATCGTCGCCACGTGATGGTAGGTCTCGGCAAGCAGGGGCAAGCGCCGCCGCACTAGCGAGGAGGATTCGACCTCGCGATGGGTGGCCAGCCCGCCGATGCGCAGGCCGCCGTCCATGACCTCGATGCCATTCAATCCGCGCACCGAGCGCAGGCTGACGAGACAACTCGGACGGACCAGCCGCTGCTTCATCATGATCACCAGGGCGGTGCCGCCGGCGATGAGCTTGGCGTCCGTGCCGAATTCCTTCAGGGTCGCGTGGACTTCTTTAAGATTCTTCGGGGTGCGGTATTCAAAAGGTATCATGGCTCAGTCCTTATTTGGCGAATTGATGCGCCTTTTGGATCGACTCGATGATCTTATAATAACCCGTGCAGCGGCAGAGGTTACCCATCATCCAATCTTTGATCTCATCTTCGTTGGGCTTCGGGTTTTCTTTTAGCAACGCGGTTGCCGCGATTACCTGGCCCGGAGTGCAGATGCCGCATTGGAAGCCGCCGTACTGGATAAAGCTCTTCTGCACAGGGTTCAATTCTCCGTTCTTGGCCAATCCCTCGACGGTGGTGATCTCATGGCCATCGGCCATGACGGCCAGAGTCAGGCAGGAACTCACCATGTCGCCGTCCATCAGCACCGCGCAGGCGCCGCAAACGCCGACGCTGCAACCCTCTTTGGTTCCGGTCAATCCAACGTCGTAACGCAGGAAATCGATCAACAGGCGATTGGTCGGGACTTCCATTTCGACTTTCTTGCCGTTGACGCGCATTTTTATTTTCTTATTCATCGCTGTTCCTTCCTCCGGCTTGACTCGCGTGCTTGCTTTCAGCGCAGGCTGGAAAAACCCACTGGGCCTAACTTATAGAAAGAAATCCCCAAAACTGCAAGCCGATTTGCCGTCAAAATAGAGGAAAATTTGCGGCAGCGTAGCATGAAAGGAACCCCTCGCCGCCCCCATGGCCATGGTCGCCGCAGGACCAACCTTTCACCGGCCTCACGTCGTTTGGCCGCATTAGAAATGGATGACCGAGCGGATGCTTTTCCCCTCCTGCATGAGATCGAAAGCTTCGTTAATGCGCTCCAGCGGCAGGGTGTGTGTGATCATCGGATCGATTTTGATCTCGCTCTTCATATAACGATCGACGTAGCCCGGCAACTGCGAGCGTCCCTTCACGCCGCCGAAGGCCGTGCCGCGCCAGACCCGCCCCGTAACCAGTTGAAACGGGCGGGTGCTGATCTCCTCGCCTGCGGCGGCTACCCCGATGATCGTAGATTCGCCCCAGCCTTTGTGGCAGCATTCCAGTGCTGCGCGCATGGTCTTGACGTTGCCGATGCATTCAAAAGAATAATCGACGCCGCCGTCGGTCATCTCGACGATGACTTCCTGTACCGGCCGGCCGTTTTCTTGGGGCACGATAAATTCGGTGGCGCCCAACAATTTCGCCATTTCAAACTTTTTGTGGTTGAGGTCCACGGCGATGATGCGCACGGCTTTGGCCATCACCAGCCCCTGGATAACGCTGAGACCGATGCCCCCGAGCCCGAATACGGCGGCGCTCGAACCAGGCCGCACCTTGGCCGTGTTGAGCACGGCGCCGATGCCGGTTGTGATGCCACAGCCGAGCAGGCAAACCTTGTCCAGTGGGGCGGCCGGGTTGATTTTCGCGACCGCAATCTCCGGCAGCACGGTATATTCGGAAAACGTCGATGTGCCCATGTAATGGAGAATCGTCCTGCCCTTGATGGAAAAACGCGAGGTGCCGTCCGGCATCACGCCCTTGCCCTGGGTGAGTCGAATCGCGCCGCAAAGATTGGTCCGGCCGGATTGGCAGAATTTACACCGGCCGCATTCGGGGATGTAAAGCGGAATGACATGATCGCCCGGGCTGACACTTGTCACGGCTTTGCCGATTTCCACGACGATGGCTCCGCCTTCATGGCCCATGATCGCCGGAAATAGCCCTTCGGGGTCCTTGCCCGATAAGGTGTAGGCGTCGGTGTGACAGACGCCGGTAGCCTTGACTTGCAGCAGCACCTCGCCGTTCTTTGGACCTTCGACCTCGACCTCTTCGATGACCAAGGCTTTGCCTGCCTCCCAGGCGACGGCGGCCCGTGATTTCATAGTGTCTCCTCCTGAATGACAAGAGCCTCGGATTTTCTCCCGCCAAGACGCCAAGCTCGCAAAGGTAAGAGTTTATTTTCCAACCCTCGAATTAGTTTTCCTTGGCGGCCCCTTCGACTTTGCTCAGGACCTGCTTTGCGCCATTGCGCGAGATACTCCGGTTCGACTGCGGTTCTGCTGCGCTGGGTTCAATGTGGGCTCAAACTCGTACCGCGCGCCGAATATTCAGCCCTTAACAGATTCAGCTGCGTTTGGGAACGCTGCGTTGGAACGGTCGAGGGTTGCAATCCTTACTCGGTTTGTGGGAAAGGTTAGGAAACTGTCGCGAAGGAGGAGAGCTTATGTTTCTTGAGATGAGAACCTATGTGTTGAAACCGGGTATGACCAACAACTTTGTGGAGCGTTTCGCCGAAGGGCTGACCGCGCGCTTGCAGTTTTCCAAGCTCCTGGGACTGTGGCAATCCGAGGTGGGAGGTCTCAACCGGGTGTTGCATGTTTGGCCCTACGAGAGTTTTGAAGAGCGCGAGCGGATCGGCGCCGAGGCGCGCAAGACCGGTAAGTGGCCGCCCAAGACGCAGGAATTCATCGTTACGCAGGAGAACAAGATCATCCAGCCGGCGCCGTTCTCGCCGCCGCTACCCGAGGGCAAGCTGGGGAATCTTTATGAATTTAGAACCTACACCTACCAACCCGGGACGATGCCGGCGGTGCTGGAGCGGTTCGGCAAGGTCATTCCCACGCGCACGAAGATCTCGCCGCTGGTTTTCGCCGGGCAAACGGTCATTGGCCCGCTCAATCAGTACGTTCACGTTTGGGTCTATAAGGATGCCGGCGAACGGGAGCGGCTGCGAGCGGAAGCGACCAAGACCGTGGAGGGATGGCCGCCTCCGACCAGAGAATTCATGCTCACGCAGGAAAATATGTTGATGGTTCCGGCTAGCTGTTCGCCGCTCAAATAAGAAAAAACAAAGATTAAAGACGCTTTTTTCAGGAGACGAGGAGATGAAAACATTCGCTAGTACGATCTTGCTGAGTCTGTTGCTGGTTTCTGTTTCTTGGAGCGCCGAGCGAATCCGCATCGGCTACAGTTCTATCAGCGGCTCTTACATCGGCATATGGGTAGCGCATGATGCGGGACTGTTTGCAAAAGAAGGCCTCGA
The DNA here is from genome assembly GCA_030688735.1 of Deltaproteobacteria bacterium. Classification (GTDB taxonomy): domain Bacteria; phylum Desulfobacterota; class Binatia; order UBA9968; family UBA9968; genus JACPFE01. Next base: position 21,861 of record JAUYJC010000275.1, on the reverse strand, counting down.
AGATGAAATCATCCTTATTCCCAGCGGCAGCCAGCTCGCCCAGGTCACGGTGGCCGGCGAAGTCGAGATTGGTTTTTTCAACGGCAGCTCAGCTATGGCTGCCGCCATGCAAGGCGCCGACATCAAGATTATCGGCAATACGGTGAACAAGATGATCTTCTCTCTGTACACCAAGCAGAGCATCAAAACCGCAGACGACCTCAAAGGCAAGAAGATCGGCGTCACTCGCTTCGCCTCCTCGACGGACATATCTCTGCGCTACGCCCTCAGAAAACATAACGTGTCAGAAAAAGATGTCACGATTCTTCAAATGGGATCGATAAGTTCCATTATGAGCGGTCTTCAGAGCGGCTCGATCGACGGCGGCGTGGTTTCTCCGCCGACTCTGTTTGCCGTGGAGAAGCTGGGCTTCAAGGAACTGATCAATATTACCGATCTCGATCTCGCCTTCCCCAATCCTTCCGTCGTCGTACAGGGGGGTATCCTGAGAAGCCGGGCGCAATTTATTGACCGATTCATGCGCGCCTACGTTCGCGGCATGCATCGCGCCAGAACCGATAAAGATCTGACGATAAAATCGATCGCCCGCTACAGCAAGATTCAAGACCCGTTCTTCTTGCACAAAACCTACGATCTTTACGTCGGAAAAGTGTTGGAAAGGACCCCCGCCATCAATATGGTCGGCATGAAAAACGCGCTGGACGACCTGGCCAAGACCGTGCCCGCCGCGAAGGATGCCAAACCTGAACAATTTATCGATATGGGGTATCTCGACCGGCTGGAGAAAAGCGGCTTATTGAAAGAGCTTTACCGTTGACATCGAATTTGCGCATCACAATTCTTGCCAGTTGAAATCAGTCTTGGTGGCGAAGCGGGGAGGGAGAGCTGAACCGGCTCTCCCTTTCTTTTTGGCCTTTTCCGGTTTGCTGTGAAAGAGTATTCATCACAGGGACACAGAGTTGGCAAAATACGACCGCGTTGCGCGGGTTCAAGTCGTTCAAAATGTTCCAATCGTTCAAGACGTTTAGTAAAGACAACTCACCACAGAATTCGGAGGATATTAGACTAAAAACCCTCTCCTCTGTGCCCTCAGCGCCTCCGCGGTTAGCTACTCGGGCGGTGGCTTGAGTCTCTGGCGGCTCGGTAAATTTTCCGTTACATCATTTCCATGCTCTACAAGTCCCTCGTCCGTCCGCTGCTCTTTCGCAAGGATCCGGAGAGGAGCCATGAGCAGATTTTGGCGCTTCTGTCGCATCTAGAATTTCTCTACGGCACCCTTAACGATTTCTACCGGGTCGCGGACGAGCGGCTAACGGTTCGGGTTGGGCCGCTTGCTTTTTCCAACCCAGTGGGTCTTGCCGCCGGCTTCGATAAAAACGCCGTGGCGCCGAAGGCCATTTCCGCCTTTGGATTCGGCTTCATGGAGATCGGCGCGGTCACGGCGCAAGCGCAACCGGGCAATCCCAAGCCGCGCTTGTATCGCTTGCCGGAAGATCACGCGCTGATCAATCGCCTCGGTTTCAACAACGAAGGGGCGGAGGCGATCGCGCTCAAACTGGAACGCTTACGGGAGCGCGGCGCTATGCCCGAAATTCCCCTCGGCATCAACGTCGGGCGCACCAAGATCGTCGAGACCAAGGACGCGGTGGCGGACTTTCTCGCCGCTTTCGAAAAGTTATTTCCGCACGGGGACTTCTTCACGCTCAACGTCAGCTCCCCGAACACGCCCAACCTTCGCGATCTGCAAGAAAAAACGCTGCTGAGGGAACTCTTGGCCGCAGTGCAGGAAAAAAATCGCGCGCTGGCGACGCGGGCTAAGATCGATTCCAAACCGCTGTTCGTGAAAATCGCCCCCGACATGGAATTATCCCAGGTCGATGAGATCATCGAGGTGGTCGAGGCGGTCAAGCTCGCCGGCATCGTCGCGACCAACGCGACCGCGTTCATGCGTGAAGGGCTACAGTCTCCCTTGGGCCGAGAGCCGGGAGGGTTGAGCGGCAGGCCCATCACCAAGGTCGTCACCGGCTTCATCTCTCATATTTGCCGGGTGACCCAAGGCCGGCTGCCGATCATTGGCGTCGGCGGAATCTTCACCGCCGAAGACGCCTATGACAAGATCAAGGCTGGCGCCAGCGCGGTGCAGATTTATACGGGTTGGGTATACGAAGGGCCCGGAGCGGTCAAGCGGATTAATCGAGGATTGCTCAAGCTGCTCGAGCGTGATGGTCTAAAACAGCTATCCGAGGCGGTGGGAATGGATCTCCGATTAAGGAACTAGGCCGGCTCTTTTAAGTGCTCATAATCGGTGCGAACGTCGATATCGAATAATGGAATCTCTTCGCTCCAAGGGACCAGTTCCGCTCGGTCCCGATTTTTTTCGAGCAGCGCGCGGCCGCTCCGATCGCCGGCGACCCTCAAGAGATCTGGAAACAGTTCGCGTCGAAACAACAACGGGTTTCTCGGTTGTCCTTGAAACGACGGCGCGACGATCAGCGCATGGCCGCTTTCGAAGCGCTCGAGCAGCGCGTCGATCAGCTCGCTGCGAATGCAAGGTTGATCGCCGGCCAAAAAGAGCACGCCGTCACTTTTCGGGTCGATGGCCCAGAGGCCGGCGATCATGGAGCTGTTCGGGCCGCCGTCGGCGCCATACTTGAGGAGCCAAATCAGGCGTTTATTTTCGATCGTGATGCGCCGCCCCGCCGATGCCAAATCGCTCACGACGCAAACGACTTCCCGGACCCCGGAAGCGAGCGCTTCCGCTAGAACGCGTTGCAACGCCGGTGGGCCAGGCGCTGGCGAGAGTCCTTCTTGCTTTTCGGTGCTTTCAACCCTTCCTGCGGCGAGGACGACGGCGGAGACCATCTCAATCCTTCCAATGACTGTCAGAGGAAAATCAATTCCCAATCGGGTATTCGTTTCGGTAACCGCTCATGATGGAGCGTTCGACGCCGAACGCTTTCTCAGGATGCATGGTTTTCTCACCTAACGCGTTTGCGAAACAGTTGCAAGGAAAAATTTGCCAAACTTGACGAATTCTCGAAGCCCACCGCTATGCGATTGCCGCGGTTGAGCCCCACGGGCAAGCCCGTGGCACCTTCCAGTACGCCCGTGGGGCGGAATCCTGAGCAGGAGCCCCCGACCAAGGCCGGGGCTCGAGTCGAAGGGTCGCCTTGAAACGGAAGCGCCTTTTGGGTAACGTCCCGCCCATGCCCCGTCGCTTCAGCATCGAAGTCGCCAAGGACTATTTCAATTTCGCCTCGGCGCACTTTCTGATTTTCGCCAACGGCCAACGCGAGCCCCTGCACGGCCACAATTATCAGGTTTCTGTCGGCATGGAGGGCGAGTTAGATCAAGCGGGTGTGGTGCTGGATTTCATCGCGTTCAAACCGCTGGTCAAACGGGTGTGCGATAGTCTCGATCACCGGACTCTTATCCAAAGTAAAAGTGACGTGATCAGAATCCACCGCAGGCCCAAGGATGTCGAGATCCTGTACAGGAAACAGAGGTTGCTCCTGCCGCGCGGCGACGTTATTCTCCTGCCGCTCAAGAACACGAGCACCGAGTTGCTGGCCGAGTATCTCGCCAAGCAGATACGACGCCGAGTCCAACGAGAATTTCCACGAGCGAAAATCCGCTACATGGAAGTGGCGGTCGATGAAGCGCGCGGCCAAAGGGGCATATTCCGCAGCGAGTTTTAACGACGCAGCCGGTTCCAACCGTTCAAGCCGTTCCAATCGTTCAAAACGTTAGCCCGAAAACTTTAAATTTGGTTCTTCCATCGATCGGAATTGCGGTGCCGTGGCCGCTGTTGGGCGGGGAAACGAGGAGCTAGAAACTCGACACTAGAAACTTATGAGTTAGTTCTGCTTCAATACCCAACGCGCGACTTCATCGTGGCGCGCGAACCAGACCCCTGAAAAACCCTTCATGTAGTGCAGCAATTCGTGCAGCATCGCCGACATCAGCGGCCGGCCGCCGAAGTGCGTGTGGACGGTTAGATTGATGATCGAGGGGGCCTCGTGCTGGTAAAGGTAATCGAAGGTGTCTTTGTACACGTTATAGAAATCTCTCGGGCTCGACCGTAGCGTACGGTTGTCCGTGAAGTCGCTGTGGGGGATGGCGATGAGCCTGCCCTTGGGCGTGTCGAACCCGTAGGGCAGGTCGGTATCGTTGTGGTCTCCATGCCAGAGATAGCCGGCCTGGGCGAGTAATTCGGCCGTATGCATCGTCGGAGCCGCGACCGGACTGAACCAGCCTACCGGCCGAGTTCCTACGGCGCTTTCGATGATCCCGGAGCATTTCTGGATAATTTCCTTTTCTTCCTGCAGTGAGAGATAGGGGAGAACCAAATCCTGCGTGTAAGAATGACCGGCGATCTCGTGGCCGCGCCGATGCAATTCCTTAACCGCGTCCGGATAAAGCTCGGCGGCTTTGGCGTTAAGACATATCGTTGCTTTGATCTCGGTCTCATCGAGGATTCTCAGGAAGCGCCAGACGCCGGTCTTGCCGCCATACTGAGACCAGGAGATGCCGAGCAGGTCGGGCGTCCCGGGTTTCAGCGAAGTCGTCATCGGAGAGTAGGGCGGCGCCTTGCCCTCGGACCAGACTTCAAACATCACCGTGACCAGCACGGCCATGCGCTCATTGTTGGGCCAGCGGGAAACGCTACTTTTCATTGAGTTCATTTACCACGAAGCGCACCCTTCGACCCTGCTCAGGGTAAACTCCGGTCACGAAGGGTTCGGATTTCGTTGGTTTTAAACTTCGTGCTCTTCGCGTCCTTCGTGGTGGAATTTACCTTTTCTTTTTAGGTGCGGCATAGCGGCCTGGGTCCTTCGCTCTGAGTAGTCCTCTGGCACAACACCAATGAAAAAGAATTGGACGCGACAGTCTCCTAAGCGGCAAAGCCGCTGCGCCACAGCTCGGCGACTTTGGCGAGGTCTTCGGGCGGAAGGGTCACATCGCCGGCCGCGGCATTTTCACGCATCTGCTGCGCGTTGCGCGCCCCGGGGATCGCGATGCTTGCCGCGGGATGGGCCACGCAAAAGGCTAATGCCGCTTGACCTAAAGTCTTGACCGGCCCGTGGACAAGAAAGCGCAGTTTTTCCGCCTTCGCCAATTCCTTCGCAAAGGCTTCTCCTTTAAAGCTACGGGCGCGGACGTCTTCCCCTTGGAACCTCTGCTCGTCGGTCTGGGTCAATTTCCCCGTGAGGATGCCGCGCTTCAGCGGCAGCCGCGCGATGATGCCCACGTTGGCGGCTTGAGCGAGTGGAAAAATCTCTTCTGCGGGTTCTTGTTGGAGCAAACTATATTCCACCTGAATCGTCTCGGCGCGCCCGCCCTTGGCCGCTGCGATGCCCTCGGCCATGGTGTTGATCGACACGCCGTAGTGACGGATTTTGCCTTCCTTTTTGCGCTTTTCAAGAACCTCCCATACTTCCCCGCGCTCAATCACTTCGACGTCGGGATTATGCAGTTGGTAAAGATCAATCCAATCGGTCTGGAGCCGCTTCAAGCTTCCGTGCAGCACGTCGTCGATATATTCCGGCGCAAAAATTCTCTTGCCCTTATTGGGGCCAACCATGACGTTGCCGCCTTTGGTGGCTAGAATGACCTTGTCGCGCCGGCCCTTGAGCGCGTTGCCGAGCAGCGTCTCCGAGTAGCCGGCGCCATAGGCGTCCGAAGTGTCGATGAAGTTCACTCCCAATTCGAGCGCGGTGTCGATGGCGGCAAGCGATTCTTCGTCTTTCATCGGCCCGAAGTGGCCCCCGTGGACCATCGTGCCGAGACCAATGACGCTGACGCGCAGGGCCGTCCGCCCTAAAGTCTTGTACTGCATTGTTTGACCTCCGGTGACCACCATAATTAAGTGAACGTGCTCATGCAAGGCGTTGGAATGATTTGGCTGCCGCTGGTAGACCCCTACGAAAGCGAGTCTTACATTGACAAGCCATGAACAATTCCATACATTTTAAACGCACTCCTACCCTGGGTCTGAGCGGGCGTAATTCAGCGGTAGAATGCCAGCTTCCCAAGCTGGACGTCACGGGTTCGATCCCCGTCGCCCGCTCCATTCATTAAAAATCAACTACTTACAAACTTAGGTTGTGCAGATTAGCGGCAAATTCTTGGCCCAAACGGCGAAAGTTCCCAAAACGTTTCCATGACAAAAGTAGATGACTTGAAACCAGTTGAAATAGATCGAAATCAGTAGAGAGATTTTGAGGCGGAAATGGTGCCAACTATCAAGCTCTCAGGCTGGACGTCGCTGGTTCGATTTGCGTCGCCATCCTCTATCCCAAACTGTTACATTTTAAATCGTTTGGTCTCTCTAGATAAGACGAAACCGTTTGTTTAAGAGTTGCACCGCGAAATTCATCGCGTAGGAAGACAGAGAATAATTTGATTCACACTTTGAAGGCCAGCGAGTTTCGGCAGAGAGTCAAAGATAGCCACCTTATGAGTGTTCTACAAATAGACTAATGAGATAAGCTTTTATCGTTTTTCGGAGTTTTTTCTTTACTCACAAGGTCCGCAATTCGCATTTGCAGAAATTCAGTATTTCTGAGAGACTGTCAGGCATGCGAGCAACCACAGTTCAGATTCGTCAACGCGGCACGTTGACCCTCCCTGCGAAACTTCGCGCGAAGTACCGTCTCGACGATGGCGATAGCCTGACGGTGCTTGACCTCGACGGCACCATCCTACTTTCGCCGAAAGTCCCAATCGTTCCCAAACTGGCTGCCGAAATCGAACGCATGCGACAAGTTGCGGGCCTTACTGTCGAAGACCTGCTAACGACGGCCCCCGTTCGCCGCAGCAAGCGCAGCCGCGCCCCGGGACGTCGGTAAAGCAGACTTGGACGCTGCCGGACGACAGCTCAGTATTTTTTGTGATGCTGACGTTCTCATTGCTGGAGCGGCTCTACGACCGGTGCCAGTCACCTTGTGCTCCAACTGGCAGAGTTGACTCTCGTTAAGTGCCTGACCTCACAATACGCGGTCAACGAAGCTGAACGAAACCTCGCGGCTAAGCTGCCCGCCGCTCTCGCACCTTTTCAATTGATCCTGAAAGCCGCGGTGACCATCGTCCCGCCTCCTTCTTCGTCTGTGGTCCAGAGCGTGACCGGCCAAGCACACGCCAAAGATGTTCCGATTCTCGCCGCGGCTGTCGCCAATGAGGCCGACTTTCTGGCCACCTTCAATGTTCGGCACTTTCATCCTCGCAAGGTTCCACCTTTGGTCCGGCGACCGGGCGAACTCGTCGCACAAGTTCGTCGCTCCTTGATTCACGTCCTGAACTAGCCAATCTCGGATGATTCGCGCTTTTCGTGTCTAACATTTTCTCGTTGCTCTACTCTCTCTGCGGTAAAAGGATTCGCCTCCTTATCAGGGATCGTTGTACTGTTGAATTGCGCTTGGCGCATCACCGCCGGTGGTGATATGAACGCGAACATAAGAATGCAGAGACGATGCTATGAAAGTGTGAATTCCTGTGAGCCTCAGATAAATAGTACGTCGATCTATTACGACCCGAGAATGTGGTTGTCACCCAGCATGACTAGACAGCCGAGGTTTTTGTTGGTGTTGAAGGGAAAGATTGGGAGGAATCGTTTTTGGAATCTCATCGGCATTCTGGCAACGGATTGAAAAGCGGCGCTAGCAGCCGAACTTTTCCTTGAAGGAATTGAAAGCGCGTTTGGCGAAGTAGGAAAATTACCACGCATTCACGGATCAAATAATGAACCAAGCCCTGCGTACTGTGCATTCCTTGTTGCGGAAGCAGCTGCGTAGCAGCGGCGTCCTTCTTTGCGGCTCAACCATTCACGAGGAACTGGCCGAGGCATCGCTCATTTGTTGGCGATGTAAAGCATCTCCGGCTGTATGAAAACTGCTGGCGTGCTCTGTGTGCAAAGTGTTTGTATGCGCTGAAAGTTCAAGAAGTGGTATCGCGTGCGCCATTTGTTGTGGTAACTAATAAAGCGATTATGATTTTGACTCCGGCGCGCATCAATCAACGGGTTCAATCGGGAGACGACGATAATCTGCGTTGGGATTTCTCTCAATCCGCGTGCCCAAAACGTGCCCAAGACAAAAGTAGAAGGTGTGAAAGCAATTGAAATTGCTGGAGATCGGAAGAAGGGTTCCGGCGCAGAAAAGATTGACTAAGTTCTTGCTACAAAAGAATAAATCACTAAATCCGAGACAAAATTCCCAAGCTGGACGTCACGGGTTCGATCCCCGCCGCCCGCTCCAAAAATCTTAATAATCAATCGCTTAAGGTTCTTCGCCATCAAGATTTCGAGTGCAAGTAGCGAAACGTTCCCAAAACGTTCCCATGCTTTAAACCAAAGCATCCAGCATTATCGAATTTCGCAAACGGCCTATGCTCACTATGCGCCGACAAGCTCCGGAGGTCGTGGCGGAGATGCGCTGCGATTTTTCATGAAGTGCAGTAATCGGCAACCCGAGAGCCGACTGACTGAACTAAACTGCCTACGCCAGTGTATCCAAATGCATACATTTCCGACTTACTCCAGATTCGAAAAGGTCGGCCCTGCCTAAGATTTGTCAAGCATTGTAATTGCTTACTCCTAGTTGGGAAATAGCCAGTAGACTGGCTCGTCCTTTGCGTCTTCCGGCGTTTTTGCCCTGAGATTCGAGGCGTCGTTGAGGAAGCTATGGAACGGATGAATGCGCCAAGCGCAGTCCCCTGTGACGTTGGTCCGTTGGATCGGAGACCAAGGGCGATCATTATCGGCGAGAGCGCGTCTCTTTGCGCGACGAATCGCTGTGACACCTTATTAGAGCAGCTTCGAGTCTCGGCATGTTTCGCCCAGATACAGGCGATATCCGCAGATCGTCTCCCGGCAACGACCTCTTTCTCACCGGATATCGTTTTGCTGATGTGTCCGATAGAGTGCGGCATTCAGAAGCTGATCGACTCATGCAAGGAACGATGGACGCGCGCGGCGATCCTCGCGGTGGTCTGTCCTGGGTTTAACTTTCCGACAAACGAAATTCAGTCCGCTCTAAACTCGGTGGATGACTTCCTTTCTTGTCCGTTCCATGAGTCTGAATTGCTTCTTCGCATCAGGCGTCTCCTTCAATCCAGGGGAATAACAACTGCGCCATCGGAACAGCCGCGCGCGAACCTGGCGTTGCACTTCGGCGCACTCGTGGGACAAAGCGAGAGTTTCGTTCGCGCAATCAAAAATATTCTCCCTCTGGCTCAATCCGACGCCACGGTTTTAATCTGTGGTGAGACGGGAACGGGTAAGGAGCTCTTTTCGCGCGCAATTCACTATCGAAGCCGTAGGCAGCGTCATCCGTTTATTCCCGTCAACTGTGCGGCTCTACCGGATCACCTGTTTGAAAACGAGCTGTTCGGCCACGTCAAAGGAGCTTACACGGACGCCCAATCGGCTGAGAAGGGCCTCATCACCGAAGCCGAGGGAGGAACGCTCGTTCTCGACGAAGTCGATGTTTTGAGCCTGGTGGCGCAAGCAAAGCTTTTGCGCTTCCTGCAGGATCGAGAGTACCGGCCGGTGGGCTCGGCGCGTTTGGCAAAAGCCGACGTGCGCGTAATCGCCTCGACCAATACCGATCTGCTGAAACGGGTTGAAGCAGGCCAGTTTCGCGAGGATCTTTACTATCGGCTCAATTCTCTCTCGCTGTCGTTGCCGTCATTGCGCGACAGAATAGAAGATGTCGTCCCGCTCACGGCGCACATCCTCGATCGCTTCGCCAAGGAAAATGGCCGACCGATTGCTGTGCTGTCGCCGTCGGCGATGGATAGACTCATGGCTTACTCTTGGCCGGGAAACGTTCGCGAGCTGGAGAGCATTATCACCCGTGCGTTGACGTTTTCGCGCGCGCCGATACTTAAGGCTGAAGATATCCAGTTGCCGTCGGTCCCGGCAGGTGAGCCAGCGGGAGTTCGGTCGTTGCGCGAGGCGAAGATTAAGACCGTCGAAAACTTCGAACGGCGTTATCTCGCGACTCTGCTCATCCGACATCAAGGCAACGTCACCCACGCCGCCAGGGCGGCCGGCAAGGAACGGCGATCGTTCCAGCGCCTGTTGCGCAAGCATCATCTAGATCGCCAGTCTTTCACGTCCGAGCAGAGATAATCCCCGAATTCCGCAGCATATTCCAGGTCCGGGAGATCTCTTCGAAGATCGTCCGGCTCACGCGTTTTCACCAACTAGCAAATTGATTCGCGACCATTGCCGCCAGATCTTTAGCCGATTTTCTCTGCGGACAGGATGCCGCACCACCGGGTCATTATTGCCGCACTCAGCAAGTCTCATGATTCGTTGAAGTTTCTTGTTTCGAATGACACAGCATGGTGCGTCTCAATCGCCGCACTAGGATACGGGCGCAAGAAATTCGCCCGTTGAAAGAGTGACTTGGCAACTTGGTCCGCTTGGTGCCGATTTTGCGCTACGATTCCCAAGTCAAGAAAGAGGGTTGAGGCTGTGCAAAGCGACGAATCAAGCGATGACTCGGCATTGCTGATCCGCGACATTCTCATTCACGTGATTAAGCATCCAGAGGCGAAAGACACGGCGGAGGGCATCCATAAGTTCTGGCTGTCGGCGCAAACCGCGCATCAAAGCCGCGATAAAGTTCGCGAAGCTTTGAAGTATTTGTCCGAGGAAAAACACTGGCTGACGCAAAAAAATGCCGGCGCGGCGGTCACCCTTTACGGTCTCGACAAAGCTTATGTCGATGAAATTCAAGATTTTCTCCGTGCTTGATAAATTCAGTTTGTTCTAATGTAGGAGGTATCATGCCAGTAGCACTCAGTTATCCGGGAGTTTATATCGAAGAGATCCCAAGTGGTGTGCGCACGATTACCGGTGTGGCCACGTCGATCACCGCTTTCATCGGTCGCGCGTTGCGAGGCCCAACGGATGACGCCATCTCCATAAACAGCTACGGAGATTTCGAGCGTATCTTCGGCGGGCTGTGGGCGGACAGCACGCTGGGCTATGCGGTGCGCGACTTCTATCTGAACGGCGGCAGCCGGGCGATCATTGTGCGCCTCTATCATCCCAAGTTTGCGTCGAAAGCCGACCGCGACAAGGCGCTCAAGGCCGCCACGGATACCGCCGCTGCGGTGGCGGGCGCAGACGCTACTGCCGCTGCGGCGGCGGCAAAGACCAAGGCGGATACTTTCTTGACCGAGCCTGAGAAGAGCGCCGCCAAGGTCGTATCCGATGCGGCGAATCAGGCAGCCGGTGTCGCAGGCGCGACCGTTCCAGATGTGAAAAAAGCCGCCGACATGGCGGCTGCCAAGGCTGCGCCTATCAACAAAGCTACGCTGGACGTCAACGGGCTCAATCTCGAAGCCAAATACGAAGGCACATGGGGAAACGTTTTACGTGCGCGCATCGATCATGACGTCAAAGGGCTGGACGCGGCGAACCTGTTCAATCTGTCGCTGCGCGACGGCATGACTGGACAGGTCGAAGTATTCCGCAATGTGTCGGTAGTCCCGGGCCACGTGCGGCAGGTGGATAAGGTTCTCGCTAACGAATCGCGGCTGGTGCTGATTACCGGCGCATTGCCGGGTGCGAAACCCACCAAGCACCCCGACCCGGACAAAACCAAGACCCCGCCCGAAAGCGATGTGTGGGCCGACAACACCGTCGCCACCAACGCCAAGGTGGCAGATGCGGATAAGGCTGCCGACGGTGATTATCTTGATGTCAATGACTTCATCGGCTTGGGCAAAGAAGACAAGAAGGAGGGGCTCTATGCCCTAAGAAAGGCCGACTTGTTCAATATTCTGTGCATCCCGCCATACAAAAGCGATGGCAATGTCGATCCAACGCTGGTTGGTGCCGCCGCTCAGTATTGCGAGTTGAAGCGCCGCGCCATGCTACTCGTCGACCCACTGAGCGAGTGGGATACGGTCGCTGAAGTGATCGGTAATCCAGTAGCCAATCCGCCCACAGGGATTGCAGCGATAGGCACTACCAGTAAGAATGCTGCTTTCTTTTTCCCGCGTCTCAAGCAGCAGAATCCGCTCCACGATAACCAGATGGAAGAGTTCGTGCCTTGCGGAGCCATCGCCGGTATTTTCGCGCGCACGGACTCCACGCGTGGCGTGTGGAAAGCCCCCGCCGGGCTCGACGCCACCTTAGTTGGCGTGCCGCAGTTAAGCGTGCCGCTGACCGATGCAGAAAATGGAGAACTCAATCCGCTCGGCGTCAACTGCCTGCGCACCATGCCCGCTGCGGGCCGCATTGTATGGGGTTCGCGCACGCTGCAAGGCGATGACCGCTTGGCGTCGGAATGGAAATACATCCCGGTACGGCGCACAGCGCTCTTCATCGAAGAAAGTCTCTACCGCGGTACACAGTGGGTGGTCTTTGAGCCGAACGATGAGCCTTTGTGGGCGCAAATCAGACTCAACATCGGTGCGTTCATGCACAACCTCTTTCGCCAAGGCGCCTTTCAGGGCACCACGCCGCGCGATGCCTACTTTGTCAAGTGCGACAAGGAGACGACCACTCAGAATGATATTAATCTGGGCATCGTCAACATTATCGTCGGCTTCGCGCCGCTCAAGCCGGCCGAGTTCGTGATTATCAAGCTCCAGCAGATGGCTGGCCAGATTGAGACGTAAGGAGGAAGTGATGGCTCAATTCAGTGTCAACGCGCAACGGTTTGATCCCTATAAAAATTTCAAGTTCCGCGTCAAGTGGGATGGGAAGTACGTCGCCGGCGTGAGCAAAGTTGGGGCGCTCAAACGGTCGACCGAGGTCGTCGAACACCGGGAAGGCGGGGATCCGAGTTCCAGCCGTAAGTCTCCGGGCCGGACTAAATTCGAAGCAATTACTCTAGAGCGAGGCGTTACTCATGACACCGAGTTTGAAAAGTGGGCAAACAAGGTGTGGAACTTCGGGTCCGGCTTGGGTGCGGAGGTTTCTCTCAAGGATTTCCGCAAGGATCTCATCATTGAGATGTACAATGAAGCCGGACAGCTTGCCATCTCCTATAAGGTTTACCGGTGCTGGGTGTCAGACTATCAGGCGCAGCCGGATCTCGACGCCAACGCCAACGCGGTCGCCATCCAGACGCTTAAGCTGGAAAACGAGGGCTGGGAACGAGATTACGAAGTGCCCGAACCGGCGGAAGAGAGCTTCACCGAGCCACAGTAGTCCGCGGCGACAGTGAAGTATACCTTCATGCGTAACTTGTCCGCAGCTGAACTTCTGACGGCCTGGGAACGAGCTCTCGGTCAATCGCCTGTGCAGCAGGCCCTGGTTCTGCTCGCCGCTGCTTATCCAGAGCACTCCCCAGAGCAACTGGCCCAGTTTAGTGTAGGTCAGCGGGATGCGTGTCTGCTCACGCTGCGCGAGCGGTTGTTTGGTTCTCAGCTGAACAGCGTCACGGCCTGCCCGCAATGCCAGCAGCGCATCGAGCTGGTTTTCACCGTGCCCGACATACGTGTCGAGCCTACTATGACCGATCCCATCGCTCCGGCGGGTGAGGCCATGACGCTGACAATAGAAGGCTATCGGGTGCATTTTCGTCTACCCAACAGCTTGGATTTGGCGTCGATAGAAACCATTACCGACGTCAATCAGGCGCGGGAGCAACTGCTGCGCCGTTGCATCCAGTCTGTTGTTCGCGAGGGAGCGAATAGCGATGACGGGGAGCCAGTGAACAATCCCACCCCGCTGCCGCTGCCGCTGGTGGACGCCATTGCCGAGCGTATGGCTGAGGCAGATGCTCAGGCAGACACGCGTCTTGCCCTCAGTTGCCCCGATTGCAGCCATGAATGGCGCGCGACGTTCGACATCGCGACCTACATGGCGGCGGAGATTTATAACTGGGTCAAGCACATACTGCGAGAAGTTCATAGCTTGGCCCGGTCCTATGGCTGGCGCGAGGCGGATATCCTCGCGATGACGCCCACGCGGCGGCGGGCTTACTTGGAATTGCTGGATCATGGTTAACAAGGACCACGGACTGTGTCGGACTATCTCGGTCAGTTAGCACTCAGGGTTCAACAGCCAGAGTTCGCGGTGCAACCGCGAACAGTGTCCCGGTTTGAATCGCTGCGCCATTCAATCCTTGCGGCTGCTGAGCCGTCTGCCCCGGGAGAGGCTGACGAGCTAGGATTGCAATCCGGTGTTTTTATTCTTACTGAAACCGGTGCGGGCAAGCCTATACAACAATCCGATAGCCGTAACCGCAATGAGTCAGAGACCGTGGATTTTTTATCCGAAGCCCGGCCGACAAAGGAATCTCACAAGCCGGATCCAGAACAATCGAGAACAGAGCCTCCCACCGTGACACATGCAACCAACACAGGAGCCACTCACCAGCCATTGCCCGAGGTGGCGCATCCGGGTCTTAGTAGGCGACCCGCCGAACAGAGTGAACGAATCGCCCGGAGCGTTGTAGAGCAAGCTCAGCCGCCTGTCAAATTTGACAAGCCGGAAGAACAAGCCGGCATGGTCTCATCCAATCCGTCGGGGCGACGGGAACTGTCTGAGCGGGCTGAACGAAGTATGCGAGGGGAACGAGAGCACCCACAATCGCTTGTGGAAAACAACAGGCCAGCAGGAACAGCAGGGATGGCCTCATTCAATCCGTTGAAGGGACGGGAACTTGCCGAGTTGAAGGATCCTGTTGTCCGAGATGAAAGAGAGCGGATACCACCGTTTGTAAAAATCGCAAATCCGGAGGAAAAGTGGGCATCTCCCCTATCGACACGCGCTAAATACCACGGAGAAATAGGGGTGGACAGTGAGCCTTCGGAGGCGGAGCCGTTGTTTGGCCGCAAGGCGGATCTTATGCCGAAGTCCGGTTTTGCTCCCCTTCCGGGAAGAGAAATTTTTAAGACGTTTGCCGAACCCACTGCTCCACAGCTTGCGGCGGACCGCGTAGTTGACGCGCCCACCATCCTAGTCACCATCGGGCGCGTTGAAATTCGCGCCACCGTCGCGTCAACCCCGACCAGAAAAACGCCGACTCAATCGCCGGTCATGAGCCTGGACGAGTACTTCAGACAACGAAATGGGAGTCGCGGATGAGTAACGCGCTGGCGATCGCAACGGTCACCACAGCCTTGGCGCAGATTATCAGGACTGCGGTGCAATCGGTCCTGCCCGGTGCGGATGTGGTGACCGAGCGACCCGACAGCGCGCCATTAGGACAGCCACGCGTCCGCTTGTTTATGTACCAGGTATCCCCTAACGGAGCCCTCAGAAACAACGACCTCCCGACTCGCGCGGCGAATGGGAACTTGATGAAACGCCCCACAGCGGCCCTCGACCTGCATTATCTCTTAGCGTTTTACGGTAACGAGAACGACCTGGAGCCCCAGCGGATGCTGGGCGCGGCTGTGCGTGACATCCACGCCAAGCCGGTTTTGATGCGGCAAATGATCGAGGATGCCATTTCTAGCGAAACGTTTTTGGCGGAATCGGATCTGGCGGATGCGATAGAACAAATAAAGTTCACGCCTTTAGCGCTCTCCCTGGAAGAACTCTCAAAACTCTGGTCCGTGTTCTTCCAGGCGCCCTACGCCTTGTCTGTCGCCTACCAGGGCACAGTCGTCTTGATCGAAAGCGAGGAAAACGCTCAAGCCGTGCTGCCAGTGCTGCGCCGGGGCGCGGAGGACCAGGGCGTCAATACGGTGCTCGGCCCATTTCCTAGCATCGAAAGTATTCACGTCGGCGCACCGGAAGATGTGGGGCGGCGTCCGCGCGCGCCTTCGTACCCGAGTGCGCAACTGGGCACCGTGCTTACGCTCGTCGGGGGCAATCTTGGTGGTGAAGTCGTCCGAGTGCGCTTCGACCATGCCCGGTTGGCGGTCACGAAAACTATCGTGGTTCCGTCCAGCGACAGGTCGGGAGCCGAGTTGAAGGTCACCCTGGCGGACGATGCTCCGGCGCAAACCGAGTGGGCTGCGGGCCTCTATACCGTGGCGGTAGTTGTGGAAACCGGCGACTCCAAGCGTGCAACGAATCAGCTGCCCTTGTCTTTCGCGCCTAAAATGAAAGGCATTGCGCCGCCCAATCCGGTTGCGCGGGATATCAGCGGTAATGTGACTTTCACAATCACCTGCGGCCCCCAAGTACGCCCAACTCAGCGTGTGGCGCTGCTCATTGCCGATCGGGAAGTGGCGGCACAGGCACATCCCGCCGATACGGACACACTGCAATTCAACGTCGAAAACGCACCGGTCGTGACCGATGCGCTCGTGCGTCTTCGTATCGATGGAGTCGATAGCCTGCCGTTCACACGGCAAGCACTACCGCCTCCGCCGCGTTTGGCGTTCGCCGACAATCAAAAGGTCACCATCTCATGAGCGATTTCGCGGCTTGGCACGAAGCCAACGACAAATACCTGTCTGACGCAATGGTCTGGCTGCGAGCACGGCTAGAACGGTTGGCAGAGCAAGTGACCCCTGAACCGCCAACGATGGAGCGTGATGTTGTTTCATCTAAACCACCATCACGTTCGTTGTTCGGGCGCGTGTTAAAGCCAGCACCTTCCATTGCTGTCGAGCACCATGCCTTGCCACCTCCGAGCGAAGTGTCTGACAACGAAAGCGAGCTGCCACCACCCCCGCTCGTCGACATGGAACAACTTGATCACTCGCCCGCGCTGGTACTGTTGGCTAACCGTTTTGGACTTACCGCTTTTGAACGCAATGTGCTGTTGCTGTGCGCAGCGATGGAACTGGACACACGCACGGCATCGTTGTGCGCTCGCGCTCAGCGTGATCCGGCAAAGCTGTATCCGACTTTCGCACTAGCACTCACGCTGTTTGATGAATCGGCATGGGATGTGATGTCTCCCGAGCGACCTTTGCGTTACTGGCGTCTCATCGAAATTAATCAGCCCGGAGCACTACCGCTCACTGCGAGCGCCCTGCGCGCCGACGAGCGTATTGTCAACTACATCAAGGGATTGATGAATTATTTGGACGACAGACTGATGCCGTTGCTGGCGCCGCTCTCCGATACGGCGGACGACTTGCCGCCATCCCAGCAGCAGCAGGCGGATATCATCGTCCAACATATGCGCTCCGCCTCTCGTGGACTACCTGTTGTGCATTTGCTTGGCGCGGATTCTGCCAGCAAGCGATCGATCGCGAAGCGCGCCGCCCAAGAGTTGGGTTTGAGTGTCTATCGACTTGGCGCCGACATGCTTCCAGCCGCATATGCTGAGTTGGAAACGCTCGCTCGCTTATATCGGCGTGAAAGCCAACTGTTACCAGTGGCGCTCTATATAGACGCACAAGACAGCGACAAAGAACCACCCGCCGTCAACCGATTCCTGGCCAAAATGTCCGGGCTAGTGTTTCTGGACATCCGCGAATCCTGGCCGCAACTGGGGCGCGACGCGCTGACGCTCGACGTGGCAAAGCCTTCCTCGGTGGAACAGGAGCAAGCGTGGAAAAAAGCGTTGGATGAGGATGCGGGCGAGGGACCCGCATTGTTAGCCGGACAGTTCAACTTGAACCTGCCAGAAATTGAACGCATCGCGCATACCGCGAAAGGCGATGAACAGCCAACCTTCGACCGGGTGTGGGATGCCTGCCTGATCGCCTCCCGACCGCGCCTGGATACCCTGGCCCAACGCCTGGAAATGAAAGCACAAACCTGGGACGGCCTAGTGCTGCCGGACCCGGAGAAAAAGCTGCTGCGGCAAATCATGGATCAAGTCGGCCAGCGCCACCACGTTTACGAGCGCTGGGGATTTAGCCGCCGCATGAGCCGCGGGCTAGGCATCAGCGCCTTGTTTGCGGGGGAAAGCGGCACTGGCAAGACGCTGGCGGCCGAAGTGATCGCGCATGAACTAAAGCTCAACCTCTACCGCATCGACCTGTCGCAAGTGGTGAATAAATACATTGGCGAAACGGAGAAGAATCTGCGCAAGCTCTTCGACGCCGCGGAGGACGGCGGAACCATCCTGTTCTTCGACGAGGCGGACGCCCTGTTCGGTAAACGCAGCGAAGTAAAAGACAGCCACGACCGCTACGCCAACATTGAGATCAACTATCTGCTGCAACGCATGGAAGCCTACCGCGGCCTGGCGATTCTGGCGACCAACATGAAAAGCGCGCTGGACACCGCGTTCATGCGCCGCTTGCGCTTCATCGTCAACTTTCCGTTTCCGGGTGTTCCCGAGCGCAAACGGATCTGGGAAAGGGTTTTCCCTGAGGAAACTGAGAAGGAAGGTTTGGATCACGAGCGCTTAGCGCGCTTCAACCTCACCGGCGGCAGTATCCAAAACATCGCGATCAATGCGGCCTTCTTGGCGGCGAGTGCGGGAAGCCCCGTGACCATGCCCCTGATTTTCGACGCCGCTCGTAGTGAATTCCGCAAGCTCGAAAAACCAATCAATGAAGCCGAGTTCCGCCTGATCCAGGTGGTAGAGGCAAAAGCATGAACATCAATCTGCACATCGAGCGTTTGGTCCTCGACGGCTTGCCGATGGAAGCTCGCGACAGCGCCCAGGTACAAGCGGCAGTAGAGGCGGAGCTGGTCAGGCTGCTGTCGGAGAGCGGGATCCCCGCTGGGCTGCAAGCGGGATTCAATCAGGCCCGCATCCCCGCGCCAGTGCTGCGATTGAATTCGTCTCCTAATGCGAGGGAGATCGGCGCTCAAATCAGCGAAGGAATTTATGGTGCGTTCGCAGGACTGAGTCATAAGAGATAGTTGAGGGGGCCTCCGCTTCGGGAGTCCCGCACTTGAAGCCGCGGCTTCGGCAACCCACTTGAAATTCAACCGAACTAGGAGACAAGACCATGGCAGAAGAAAGCAAACCGGAAGGACTAGGCGGCTATTTCTGGCGGGCGGGAAAGCGAATCGACATCGCCGAACTACCCGACCGCTTCACGGTGCGGATGAAGAGGGGGATCGCCAACGAGAAGGTCGCGACGGACTATAACACTACCCACCGGCGCCGTTTGCGCCGGCAAAATCTCGACGAGTTTTCCGTGGATGCAGCGGAACGGGATGCCGTCATGGAGCGGGTGCGCCGCGGCAGCGAGGTGGAATTTGCCTCCCATGTCTACGCCCCAGCCGACGAACCGCAGGCCAAGCTCTATCTGACCGATCAGATCACGGTGCAGTTCAAGCCGGAGGTCTCCGACGATGAGATCGAGAAAATCGTCACCGAGTTGGGGTTATCCCTGGTTAAGGAACTCCGCGGCGTGCCCCGCGCCTATGTTTTCCGGGTCGGACCCCAGGCCGCCGAAAACCCGATCAAAATCGCCAACCGGCTCGCGGAGAACGACAAGGTGCTGGTCAGCGAGCCGAATGTGACGATCGCTTCCCGAAGCCTCTACATACCCTCCGATACCCTGTTTCCCGATCAATGGCATTTGTTCAACACTGGAGGTCCGTTGCTTTCGACCGCCGGGCACATCGACGCGGTGCATGCCTGGGATCTGACCCGCGGCGAGCGCTCGGTCAGCGTGGCCGTGGCCGATGACTCCTGCGACCTTAATCACGCCGATTTCCAAGGGTCTGGCAAGATCGTCGCGCCGCGGGATTTCGCTGGCCAGGACTTCGAACCCCTGCCGGAGCTGGAGGACGACAATCACGGCACGGCCTGCTGCGGCGTCGCGGTGGCCGAAGAAACCGGGACTGGCGTGGTAGGCGTTGCGCCCGGTTGCGCGCTCATGCCGATCCGCACCAGCGGCTTCATCGACGACGATTCCATCGAAGACCTGTGCGACTGGGTCATCGACCATGGCGCCAGTGTCATGTCGTGCAGTTGGGGTGTAAACGCCCGCTCATTCAGCCTAAGCCTGCGCATGCGCAACGCCTTGCACCGGGCGGCCACCCTCGGGCGCGGTGGCAGGGGCTGCGTGGTGGTTTTCGCCGCAGGGAACGAAAACCGCCCGGTCAACGGCACCGTGAACGAGACCGGCTGGCCGAACAACCAACCAAGTGGTCCGACCCAATGGCTGGCTGGCTTCGCCGCCCACGAGGATGTCATCGCCGTGGCCGCAACCAGCAGCCAGGCGACGAAATCGGCCTACAGCAATTGGGGCCGTGAAATCGCGGTGTGCGCGCCAAGCAATAACGTCCGCCCGCGCACCTTTCCCCAAGTTACCGTTCAGGTCACTGGAAGAGGCATCGTCACGACCGACCGCGTCGGACCGAGCGGCTACTCCAGTACCGATTACACCAGCGATTTCGGCGGCACCTCCAGTGCCTGCCCGACAGTAGCCGGCGTCGCAGCCTTGATCCTCTCCGCCAATCCCAACCTGACCGCGCGGGAAGTGCGGGACATATTGCAAGCCACAGCCGACAAGATCGTCGACAACACCCCCGATCCACAACTCGGCAACCACTTCGGCACCTACGATGCCGGCGGTCATTCCCAGTGGTTCGGCTTCGGCCGGGTGAATGCATTCCAGGCGGTGACTGAGGCGCGGCGCCGGTTACAGGGCGCCACGGGGCAAACCGTGCGGAAGTCCTCGTCCCCTGCGCTAGCCATTCCCGACAACAACGCCGGCGGCGTGCGCAATACCATCCATATCGACGATACCGGCAGCTTGGCATCCATCAAAGTCAGCGTGGACATCAGCCATACCTTCATCGGTGATCTACGCCTCACCCTGATTGCTCCTTCGGGTCGGCAAGTGAGGCTGCATGACCGTAATGGCGGCTCCGCCGACAACATCCGGCGCGCTTACGACGCTGCTTCCACGCCCGGCCTGTCGGCTCTCACCGGGGAGCCCATCCAAGGCGACTGGGTGTTGTGGGTGCAGGATTTGGCCCCGACCGATCTCGGCACCCTGAACCGCTGGGAACTGGAAATTACTCTTCGGGCTAGCACCCTGGTCGAAGCCCAGGAGTCTTCGGGCGCTAGTATTCCCGATAACAACCCAACCGGGATCGAACGCACCTTAAATGTGACGGAAAGTGGCCAGGTTCAGGATTTGGAAGTGTCGTTGGACATCACTCACACCTATATCGGTGACCTCACAGTCGAGCTAGTTTCCCCTGCCGGTACGCAAGTCTTGCTGCACGACCGCAGCGGCGGCTCCCAGGACAACCTCGTCCGTAGCTTCCGGTTTGCTGGCACACCATCCCTGCAAACCTTGCGCGGCCAATCGTTGCAAGGCGCCTGGAAGCTGCGGGTGGTAGACTTGGAAGCCGTGGACGTAGGCAAGCTCAACCGCTGGGGATTGAAGATCAGCCGTTAAGAGGCCACCCATGAATACGGCGCTCCGAACCCTTACACCCAGCATCGGCAAAGCCCAACCGAGCTTCACGCCGGTGCAGAGCGGACTCTTGCAGCGCAAATGCGCTTGCGGCAATCACACGGTTGCAAGTGGGGAGTGTGCGGAGTGTGCGAAGCACAAGACTGGTATACAACGGAAGCTTGCTATTGGCGCGAGTAGTGATCCGCTGGAACGGGAAGCGGACCGGGTCGCGGATCAGGTGATGACAGCGCCGGCGTATACCGCAGTTAGCGGCACACCACGGCGCATTCAGCGCTTCACGGGACACCCTGCGGCTCAGATGGATGCGGTGCCCGCCACTGTGAACCAAGCACTTGCCAGTTCCGGCAGGCCGCTGGACCCGGTGCTGCAGCGGGATATGGGACAACGCTTCGGTCACGACTTTTCGCGGGTGCGGGTGCATTCCGGCGCTGCCGCTGAGCAATCGGCGCGGGACATGAGCGCCTATGCGTACACTGTGGGACACGACATTGTGTTCGGCGCGGGGCGGTTCGCACCAGGGACCAACGACGGACGGCGCTTAATTGCCCATGAGTTGACGCATGTGGTGCAGCAGACGGGTTCAAATGGAATTCGTCTCGGTCAATGCAATGACAAACGTGGTCTGTCCCCTATTTCCCC
>JAUYJC010000438.1 GCA_030688735.1 Deltaproteobacteria bacterium | reverse complement strand
GTCGCTTGGTTGACGTTCAACCGGCCGGAGAAGAAAAACGCTATGAGTCAAAAGTTCATGGCAGAATTGATCGCCGCGCTGAAGGAGCTGGCCGACAACGACAAGATCAAGTGCATCGTCACGACGGGATCGGGAGATTCCTATTCATCCGGGCTCGATCTTTATGATCTGCGCGATAGCTGGAAACGAAAAAGAACCTGGGATCAGCGCGGCTCCACGTACGAAATCGTTCGGCTCTTGCGCAATATTCCCCAGGTGACCGTGGCAGCGGTGCGCGGTTGGTGCCTCGGCGGAGGTTTGGCGCTGATCAACGGCCACGACCTCTGCATTGCCGCCGAGTCGTCGAAGTTCGGCATGCCCGAAGTGATCCGCGGCAGCTACGGCGCCGTGGCGACCTCGACGCTGTTTCATAGCGGCATTCCGTTCAAGAAAGCTTTCTACATTCAGCTCACCGGCAGAAATCTCACGGCTGCGGAAGCGGAGCGGATCGGTTTGGTCTCTCAGGTGGTGCCCGACGATCAATTGACGGCCAGCGTCGAGCAATTAGCGGGAGAACTCGGCAGCCGCAACGCGGTGACGCTGGAGAGCGCGAAGATCGCCGCCTACATGCAAAAAGATATGGACTTCATGACGGCGCTTAAAACCGACGACCTGGTTTCGCACCGCATGAGATATTACACGAACCCGCTGAGCGACGTGGAGGGCTACCTCCACTCGCAAAAGGGCGGCGGCACGACCGGTTACGCGAAGCCGGAAGACAAGAAGAAGTCCTGAGTACTGAGTAACGAGTGCTGAGTAGACTAAGATAGGGGGGACTAAGATAGGGGGTCAGGAGCCCTTCCGAAAGGCTCCTGACCCCGTCCGCTGCACTCAGGACTCCGGACTCATTACTCAGACTGTCATTGAGGAGGAAACGTGAAACTGCACACTCCACTCTGTGATCTCTTGGGCATCGACGTGCCGATCATTCAGGCCGGCATGGGCTGGGACAAAGAGGGAATGACCACGCCGCCCGAATTGGTTGCCGCGGTATCGAACGCCGGCGGGCTCGGCTGCATCGGCGGCAGCTCGATCCGTCCGGAAGTCATTCGCGAGCGCATCCGCGCGGTGAGGAAGCTTACAGACCGGCCGTTCGGCGTGGATATCACTTTGCCGAAGATGGAGGACGTTAAGATCCCGGACCCGGACGAGGTTCATAAGGAGATTGAGGAAAAATATCCGAAGCACGCTAAATTTAACACCGAGTTGATTCCCAAGCTCGGTTTGACGCCGCAGCCGCCGGATCGAAAGAGCTGGGTCAAGACTCCGGCGGCGACGCGCGAGCAGCTCAAAGTCATTCTCGAAGAGAACGTGCCGATTCTCATCATCGGCCTTGGCGACACGGCCGAGGTCGTTCCGCTCGCCCATGAACGGGGCATCAAGGTTATGGCGCTCGCGGGCGCGGTGAAACACGCGTTGAGCCATGCGCGCAAAGGCTCTGATGTGATAATCGCGCAAGGCTACGAAGCCGGCGGGCACACGGGGACCATCGGCAATTTCCCCTTGATTCCGCAGATCGTCGATGCGGTGAAGCCGAAGCCCGTCGTCGCCGCCGGCGGCATTGCCGACGGGCGCGGCGTGGCCGCGGCGCTGGCGTTGGGCGCCGTGGGTGTTTGGTGCGGCACAGCTTTTTTAGTCAGCCGGGAATGCGGAATCAATCCCGTTTACAAGCGCCAGATTCTAAAAGGCAGCTCGGAAGACTTCGTGCGCACAGCCTACACCAGCGGCCATTTCGCCCGGCACTTTCGCAGCGACGTGATCAAAGCGTGGATGAATTCCGGGCTCGATCCCATGCCGACGCCGTTTCAAGGTAACGCGATGGACGAAGTCCGCCGCGCCGCCGAGGCGGCTGACCGCGTCGAGTTGCTCCATGTTCCAGGCGGGCAGGTCGCCGGTATGTTGAGCGAGGAAAAGAGCGCGCTGCCGGCCAAGGAGATCGTCGACCGGATGGTCGACGAGGCATCGCAAATTCTAAACGACATCCGTAGCCGATATGTGGGAGCGTGACGGAAAAAGCGTATCTCGCGCAAAGGCGCCAGAACAAAAAATTCGAAGCACGAAATCCGAAATTCGAAACAAATTCCAATGACCAAAACATGCAAAATTCCAAACAAGCTTCATTTGGATTCGGTGTTTTGAATTTTCCGGATTTGAGATTTATTTGCCTCTGAGCTTGTTTCGGTCCGCGGGGCTTCTTTCGATATTCGGATTTCGGATTTTGATACGGCAGAACTTGGCGCCTTGGCACGATAAATTTTCCTGAAGTAGTTCTGTTGAAAATTCTAAAGGTAAGAATCTATGAGCGAAGCATTTCTCAATGGTTATCGGGCGCTCGACTTGACCGGCTGGGGCGGCCAGCTCTGTGGCCGGATGCTGGCCGATCTTGGCATGGAAGTGATCAAGATCGAGCCGCCGGGCGGCGATCCGGTGCGCCAACTGCCGCCGTTCATCAAGTCAGTTGACGGAAATTTGCTCAGCACGACGTTCGCCCACTTGAACGCCGGTAAAGCAAGCATGGTGCTCGATCTGAACGAAGAAGCCGGTCGCGAAAGTTTGCGACGCCTGGCGACGACCGCCGACGTTGTCCTGGAAAGTTTTTCACCGGGCGACTTGGAACAGAAAGGACTCGGCTATCCACGGCTCGCGGAGATCAACCCCGGCATCGTCATGGCGTCGATCACCGGCTTCGGCCAGACCGGGCCGAAGAAGAATCTGGCCTGCAATGACCTGATCGCACTGGCGCAGAGCGGCTTTTTATACATCTCAGGCGATCCATCGCTCCCGCCATGTAAGCCACCGGAAACTCAAGCCTTCTATTTTGCCAGTATCTTTGCTGCGGCGGGCGTGCTGGCGGCGCTTTACCGGCGTGAGCACACCGGTCGCGGCGACCACATCGACATGTCGATGCAGGAAGGGTTGGCCACCCACGAGCATATCGTTCGACTATTTGCCAACGAGGGGCAAACTCTCATGCGCCAGGGCAGCCAACATGGAACGGTGGCGCCGGCAAGAATTTTTCCCTGCCGCGACGGCTACGTCTATCTCTACGTCACGCGGCAGCACTGGAAGCTGTTTCTCGGAATTTGGCCGGAACATCCCCCCGAGATGGACGGGCCGGAGTGGCTCAATAATCTTTACCGGCGCGCCCATGCGGAGGAGATCAACGCGGCGGTGGAAGCCTATACACGGAAATTTACCAAGGAAGAGTTGACCAACCTGCTCCAACCCAAAGGGATTCCTTGCGTCCCGGTCAATACGCCGTTGCAGTTCGCAAACGACGAACAGGTAAAGAGTCGCGGTTTCATGGCCTCGGTAGAGCATGCCGGCTTCGGCGGCGCCAAGCAGCCGGCTTCTCCTTTTGTGATCGACGGCGCTCGGCCCGCGCTCGGCAGCGTTCCGCTGCTCGATAGTTGGCGGGAAAGCGGCGGACGGCAACCCTTCTCGGCGCCGCAAAAAACCGTTGCGCCAGGCAACGGTCCGCTCGACGGCATGCGCATCGTCAGCTTCGACCATGTGCTGGCGGGGCCCTACGGCACCACGATCCTGGCCGAACTTGGCGCCGACGTGATCAAGATCGAATCGAGCAAGGGCGGCATGGACCCGTTTCGCTTTTTCGGCACCGGCGAAGATCCCAATCTGTCGCCGCGTTTTTTGGAATTCAACCGCAACAAACGCTCCTTCACTGTGAATTTGAAGCACCCGAAGGGGCAGAAAGTGCTTCACGACCTGGTCGCCAAGGCCGATGCGGTGCTCGACAATTATAGCGTCGATGTCGTGGGACGTATCGGCCTCGCCTACGAAGATCTGTGCAAGGTCAAGCCCGATATTATTAACCTGCGCATGCCGGGTCTTGGCACCACAGGGCCAAAACGCCATTATTCGACCGTCGGCGTGAACATCACCGCGTTCACGGGACTCACCTATTTGTGGAATCATCCCGGTGTTACCGATCCGCCCATCGGTTCGCAGGCGGTTTATCCCGATTACGCTTCCGGCGTGTTGTGCGCCATCATCATTATATCCGGCGTGCTCTATCGCGACCGGCAGAAAAAAGGCGCGTTCATCGATCTGGCCCAGTCTGAGGCAACGGCGTTCATGGTCGGCGCAAGTCTTATGGATGCGGCCGCTTCTGGCCGCGACCCTGAGCCGATGGGCAACGCCTCGCTCTTCGCCGCGCCGCACGATTGCTATCCCTGCAAGGGCGAGGACCGCTGGTGCGCCATCGCCGTGGAAAACGATCAGCAGTGGGCGGCATTGGCGCAAATTCTCGGTGGTGAAATTAGAGCAGATCAACGGTTCAAGACCGTGGCCGGTCGGCTTGAGCACCGAAACGAATTGAACCGAATCGTCGAGTGCTGGACCCGGGAGCGGGACGCTTTTGAAATCATGGATCGCTTGCAGCGGGCCGGCGTGCCCTGCGGCGTGGCGCAAACCGGGGCCGACGTGACCGCCGATCCGCATCTCGTCGATCGCGGCTTTATCGTCGGCGTCGACAACGAGCGCATCGGACGCGTGGTGTTGCCTAACTTTCCGCTGCGTTTTGCCAACGCCCGAATGACCCGCCGGTGGGAGTTTCCGGTGCTCGGCCGCGATACCGAGGCGGTGCTGCGGGACGTCGTCGGTTACAGCGACGAAAAGATCGCCGAGCTTGTCGCAAATGGGGTATTGGAGTAGGGTCGAGTGCGAATAACAAGCCCAATTTTTCAAGGAGGTGTAGAATGAAAATGTTTATTCTTGCATTGGTTTATGTAATCCTTGCCGCGTCATCATCTTGGTCACAGGGGAAACCGTCCAATACAGCGGAACTCGCTGCGTACTCCGGCGCCGATCGGCAAACAATTCTTGAGGCCGGAGCCAAGAAGGAAGGCAAGGTGGTTTGGTATACGACCCTGATTGCCTATAAGGAGATCGTAAATCTTTTTGAGGGGAAATATCCGGGAGTCAAAGTTGAGGCCTACCGAGCAAACTCTACGGATCTCCTCAAGAGATTTTTGGCGGAAGCGCAGGCGGGGCGACATCTGGTTGATGTGATCGAAACCACGCCCCCGTCGCTGATGGCTGGACGAGACGCCAAACTGCTTGCGCCATACTTCTCGCCCAATTTGAAGTATTATCCGGACGAGTCCAAAGAAGAAGCCTCTAAGGAAACAGTTTTTTGGACAACCGACCGTGAATCCTTGATCGGTCTCGGATACAACAAAAACAATATCAAGGCGGCGGAGGTTCCCAAAAACTTCGCGGATCTTTTGAAGCCGGAATATAAGGGGAAAATCGCTGTGAGCGGGGACGCTACAGGGGCGCGAATGATTGGCGCCATGATACGCGTAAAGGGGGAAGAGTTTGTTAAACAGTTGCGCAGCCTGGAGATCAAGATGCACATGGTTTCCGGGGGGGCACTTCAAGAGTTGCTGGCGGCGGGTGAGATGGCGATGTCGTTTTCCATTTTTCGCAATCACGTAATCGTCACTCAGAGCAAGGGTGGGCCAACCGAGTGGGTTCCGCTCGACCTGGTGGTGGCGAACGCGGGGGGAGCGGCTATTCCGGCCCACGCGAAAAATCCCCATGCGTCGATGTTGTTTATCGATTTTCTAATAAGTCCGGAAGGACAAAAGCTGCTGGAAGAAAAGTTTAAGTACGCTAGTTCGATGAAAAAATACCCATTCAAGCGGTGGTATCCCGAAAAGGGGCTTACCACGGAACAGTATGAAAATCAGTTTAACAATTGGCAGAAACTTCTGCGGCAAATCTCTCGGAAGTAGTCGTCGTTAGCCGAAACATCATGAGTCGGGCGGCGGAAACCAGTCCAGGCCTTTGGCTCCGGAGGTCGGAGCGGGCCTCGAACCCCAATTTCTGGCTGTTCATAATAACGGCGGCCGTTCTCGTTTATCTCGTGGTGCCGCCGTTCTTTTTTATCCTCTCGGCAAGCTTCATAGCCGAGCGCGGCTCGAACGTTGGCGATCTGACGTTAAGCCATTACGTCAGCATTGTGGGATCATTGGACGACTTCGGCGTCCTGATCTGGAATTCGTTTATTTTTTCCGTCGGCAGCGCGTTTGGAGCTTTGTTCATTGGCACTCTCCTGGCGTGGCTAACCGAACGCACCAACGCTCCATTTCAAAACGTCGCTTATGTTTCGGCATTCGTGTCCTTCGGAATCCCGGGCATCGTCAAGGTCATAGGCTGGATACTCATGTTAGGACCGGAAGCCGGTCTGGTGAACGTTGTCGCCGAAGATCTTACCGGGGTCTCGCCGCTATTCAATCTGTTTTCCATGTCGGGAATGATCTTGGTGGAAGCGTTCGTCTGGACGCCGGTGGTTTTCTTGCTTATGGCGACTCCGTTCCGCTCCATGGACCCGACTTTAGAGGAAGCGGCACTGACGGCGGGGAGCAATAATTTGCAGGTGTTCCGCAAGGTCACTTTTCCCCTGGCCCTGCCGAGCGTCCTTGCCGTATTGATCTTGACCTTCGTCCGGTCGCTCGAGGCCTTCGAGATACCCGCACTCATCGGCCTGCCCGCGGGCGTCGAAGTTCTGACGACCAAGATTTATCTGCAAATCCGAACCGGCTTTCTGCCGAGGTACGGCGAAGCGAGCGCCTATTCCGTCCTACTGATTATCCTCGTCGGTCTCGTCTTGTATTTTTATCATCGTGTCACGTCGCAGGGCTACAAGTACTCGACCGTTACCGGCAAGGGCTTCCGGCCTCGGCGGATCGATCTGCGTTCTTGGCGTTGGGTCGGCGGAGCGCTTCTGCTGATACTGCCCCTACTGCAGCTTCTTCCCCTCGCAGCGTTGACCTGGTCGTCCTTTCTGCCATACGTCCAGCCGCCGTCCAAAAAGGCGCTGGCCGCTCTCTCATTCGATAACTATTCGTCGGCTTTCGGCGACGGCGCGATCATCTGGGCCGTATTGAACAGTCTGTTCGTAAGCGTGACGTCGGCGACGGCGGTGGTGGCGCTGACTTTTGTCGCCGCTTGGATCGTGGTGCGGACAAATATCTCAAAGCGGCGCACGCTGGACCAGTTGGCGACCTTGCCGTTAGTGTTTCCGGGACTTGTCATGGGCGTCGCTATTTTGAAGATGTATCTAGCTGTGCCGCTGCCGATATACGGGACACTATGGATTATCTTTTTCGCATTCGTCGTTCGGTATCTTCCTTACGGCATTCGCTTTAGTTATGCGGGATTGCTAAGTATCCATCGGGAACTCGAGGAAAGTTCGGCGGCCTGCGGCGGCAACTGGAGACAGACGGCAAGGAAAATTTTGTTTCCCCTTATGCTTCCCACTCTTTTTGCCGGCTGGATCTAC
Organism: Deltaproteobacteria bacterium; assembly: GCA_030688735.1. Classification (GTDB taxonomy): domain Bacteria; phylum Desulfobacterota; class Binatia; order UBA9968; family UBA9968; genus JACPFE01. The sequence goes on along the minus strand of JAUYJC010000438.1, from coordinate 5,361 downwards.
GTCTTTCTCATTACTATTCGTGAGCTGTCGGTGGCGCTGCTGCTGTACAGTCCGGGATCCCAGGTCGTAGCGGTGGTCATTTGGGAGCTTTGGGAAAATGGCAGAATCGGCGAGGTGGCGGCGTTTAGTTTGGTTTTCACTCTTGGCACGGTGTTGCTCGCGGCCCTCTTCAAGCGGCTCGCTCATCAGCACAGTCTTAACGTCTGACGTTTGCCTCGGCCCGTCAATTGACAGCACATCCTCCGTAGAGTAGAGCTGGCGACACATGAGTTATGACGAAAAAAAACGCAAAGAGGGCCCCACTATGTTTATGAAGACGACCTTTGCTATTTTTGCCGTTTTACTCTTTCTCTTAACCGTCCCGGCTCTTGCAGATACCGTTAGTGAGGCGAAAAAAGAGGGGAATCTCGTCTTCTACGGCACCATGTCGTCCCCCGATATGGTGCGTGTTGTTAAAGCGTTTGAGAGCAAATATCCGTTTGTTAAAGTTCAGACCTTCCGCGCCAATTCGGAGCGGGTGTTGAATAAAATTTTAACGGAAGCGCGCGCGGGGAGCTACTTCGTCGATGCCATCAACCTGGATGGGATCAATGGCTGGGTGTTGAAGGAAAAAGATATGCTCCAGCCCCACAAGTCGGTCGAGACGGAGGCGTACCCCGAAGCGTTTCGTGATCCCTCAGGGCTGATGCCGTGCTGCCTCTACGTCGTCACCAACGTCATCGGCTACAACACGAATTTGGTGTCGAAGAAGGATGCGCCGAGGAGTTTTACCGATCTCTTGGATCCGAAATGGAGAGGCAAGCTGGGGATGGACGCGGATGAAAGCGAATGGTTTTCCGCGCTCATTTCGGTTTGGGGCAAGGAAAAAACGGTCGATTTTTTTCGTCGCATTATGAAGCAGAAACCCTCGCTCCACAGGGGACATACGCTACTTGCGCAGTTGACCGCGGCGGGCGAATTTCCAGTGGCGGTCAACGTGTTTGGCTACCGCCCCCTGGAGATGCAGACTCAAGGAGCCCCCATCGACATCGTCAATGCGGATCCTGTTATGTCTCGCCCTTGGGGTGTTTTTCTCGCCCAACGCGCACCCCATCCTAATGCTGGCCGTCTGTTTATCGATTATGTCCTGTCCATCGAAGGACAAAAGCAGTTAGCAAGCTTGGGGCGAACGGTTGTCCGCCCCGGCGTGCCCCAGAAATTTCCCAGGCTGGTCGAGGGGGTCAAGCTGGTCGCGGTAAAGTCCGAATTGGGCAAGGACCGTGAGGAAATGAGCAAGCTCTACTACTCCATCGTGAAATGACGGTGCGAGCTTACTAAATTGAAACCGTTACATAAGACTCTTAGTAAAAGAAACGGAGGAAAGAAAAATGGTCGACGGAAAATATCAGACGCTTTTGGTTGACAAGAACGACGGAGTGACGACGATTACGTTCAATCGTCCGGAGAAGCGCAACGCGATGAGCCCGCAGCTGCACCGCGACATGTACGATTGTCTCACCGATCTTCGTTACGACGAGCAGACCCGGGTGATCGTGATTACCGGCGCGGGCGAAAGCTTCTGCGCTGGGCAGGATCTGAAGCAGTATTTCATCGAGATGGACTCCCAGCCCGAGCGCGTGCGCGACGAGGTAAGAGAAAAATCCCGCCAGTGGCGCAATGAGTTTCTCAGAAAAATGCCGCAGCCGGTGATCGCCAAGATCAACGGCTGGGTATTCGGCGGCGGATTCACCGTGGTGACGGGGTGTGATATCGCGATCGCCGCGGACGACGTGCAGTTCGGGCTGTCGGAAGTCAACTTCGGCCACTTCCCCGGAGGCGAAGTCACGATCGTGCTGACCGAACACCTGCAGCCGAAGCACGGCCTCTATTATGCTTTGACCGGCAAGACGATGACGGCCAAGGAAGCCGAGCGCATCGGCCTCATCACCAAGGCCGTGCCGCGCGCTGATTTGGACAAAGAGGTCATGGATCTCGCCAATAACCTCAAAGAGAAAGCGCCGTCGGCACTCAACGCCGTCAAGGAAGCCTGGTACTACACTTTCTACTCCAACCCGGAAGTCGCCTACGAAATTTCCGGGTTGATATCCGACAAGGCCAAACAGGCGATCGGCGGCCGGCCCGGACTGCAACAGTTCGCGCGCAAAGAGTACCGGCCGGGGCTCGGGTCGTATAAGTTTGAAGAGAAAAAGTAGATCGTTCAAAGTTCAAGGGTTCAATGTTCGATGTCCCGTCCCCCACCTTGAACTTTGAACCTGGAACCTTGAACGGAGCGAAGCGATTGAACGTACAAAGGGCCGCCGCGGAGGGAAAGCATGGATTTCAATTTGCCCGAAGAACTTCAGATGCTCAAGGACACCCTGCGTAAGTTCGTCGATAACGAGCTGATACCCATCGAGATGCAGAGCATCGAGAACATGGAGCTCAAGCCCGACATCCGCGAGCGGCTGGAGAAAAAGACCAAGGAGATGGGCCTCTGGATGTTCGACGTGCCGGAAGGGTACGGCGGCGCGGGTTTGGGGAGCTTGGCCCAGGTGTTGGTGTGGGAGCAGATGTGCCGGTCCATCGCGCTGCCGTCGCGGGGGCGGGGAATCTTCGGTCCCGAGATTCGGCCCATCTTGTATGCGCTCAATGACGGACAGAAAAAACGATTCCTGGAGCCGATCCTCAGGGGCGATAAGGAATTATGTTTCATGCAAACTGAACCCGATGCCGGCTCGGATCCGGGCTCGATGAAGACGCGCGCAGTGCGCCAAGGCGACTACTACGTCGTCAACGGAACCAAGCGCTTCATCACCGGCGCCGACAAGGCGGACTTCGGCCAACTGATGGCCGTCACCGATCCGGCGAAGGGCTCCCACGGTGGCATTTCCTGCTTCATGGTCGACATGAAGTCTCCCGGGCTTAAAGTCACCGCCAAGTACAAGACCATGATGGGGGAGGAGCCCTGCGAGATTGTTTTCGAGGATATGAAGGTGCCGGCGGAAAACATGGTCGGCAAAGAAGGCGAGGGCTTCAGGCTCGCGCAGAAATGGCTCGGCATCGGGCGGCTCAAGCACGGCGCGCGCGCCTTGGGGGTGGCCGAACGCTGCATCGAGATGGGCTCGCGTTATGCCAAGCAGCGGGTGACCTTCGGTAAGCCGCTGTCGGAGCGGCAAGGCATTACGTTCAAACTCGCCGATTCCTACGTCGAGCTTCACGCCGCTCGCCTGATGGTTTACCAGGCGGCGTGGAAGAACGACCAGAAGCAAGACATCCGCAACGAGGCCTACATGGCGAAGCTGTTCGCCGACGAGATGTCGTTCCGCGTCGTCGACCGGGTGCTGCAAATCCACGGCGGCATCGGCCTGACGCTCGATCTGCCCCTGGCCAAGTGGTTTGTCGATCAGCGCAGCCGGATGATCACCGAAGGCGCCTCCGAAGTCATGCGCATGGTGATCGCCCGGGAAGTGTTGAAGAAATACAATTAATGTAAGGGCGGGTTTTAAACCCGCCCCTACGCTGCTTGCGTCCGTCCTGCTTTTGCGGGTCAGTTCTCTTTCGCGAAAGACAATTCCCAACGGTTGCCGTCCGGATCGAAGACGTTGACGGAGTAACTTGCGCCGTCTCAATGCGGGCGGATCTTCTCGATGTTGGCGCCGACATCTTGCAGCGCCTTGATGGTTTTCTCTTTCTCTTGCCACGGAATGTTCAGCGTGTGGTGCGGGGTCGACCGCGCGCGGTCCCTTGGACGCGTCGAAGAGATGGACCTCGAAATTGCCCAGCCGGACATCGACTTCCTTCACCTGGCCAGCTTTGAGTTGCTCATCGGACGGTTCGACTCTTTTCACAATCTGACCGCCGATGACTTTGGTGTAGAATTCCACGGCCTGGTCTAAATTCTTGGCGCTTGTAGCGAACGTTCTGATGCTTTTGATATCGAACATGGAAACCTCCCTAGGCGAGAATTGAAAACGTTTTCGGGAATGAAGCTATTGCGCCAACGCGCCGGTTGTGAAGCCGCCGGGGCAGGTGTGAGATTCAACGTCTGATGTTTTATTGTAGGGGCACGGCCCCGTGCCTGCGCTGAAATTGGACGCGGATGCAAATCGGGGCAACCACAGGGGGTTGCCCCTACGTAACCCGATGACGCGTGGTAGATGTGATATGTAGGGGCGGGTTTCAAACCCGCCCTTAAGTTTATCGAGTCGAAGGGTCGATTCTAAACCGGTCGTTAAATACGGTGATTTCATTTGCCAAGACACCCTGCGCACCGACGAGGTCGGCAGTCCCAAAGCCGGCTTGTCGCAACGCCTGAAGCAACTTATCGAATCCGAATTCTATGTGATTCTACTAAAAATAAGTGGCCTTCATAGTGTTTCTGTTCCGGATTGGCCGATAGGTAATTTGTCAGGCGGCGTAGGATGGATGGAATTGCCTCTGGATGATTTTGCACTTGCAGCGCAATGATGCCGTGGAATTTGGCCGGCGGGTAGGTCACGATGTCTGAAAAATCACCGTTCAAAGATACCAGGATAGCGTCAATCTCCTGAGCTTTCGCGATGACATCTCCATCATTCGAATTTGTACGTATCTGTTGTTTCAGGATAAGCACTTCGTGACCGCCGCCCTGGAGTGCCTCTATAACCGAGGTGGGTACGCAATGGTCAGTGAAGAACCGCAAGCTCATCACACTGCAATTTCAAAATTTGAAAGATCACGAGCATAATCCAAACAGGCAGCGATCTGTTCGCGGGTGAGATCGGGGAATTCCGCAATTATCTGTTCAGGGCTCTTGTCCGCCGCCAAATAGCCAAGGATCAAGCTCACTGGAATCCGTGTTCCTTTAATGCGCGGTTTACCTCGGAGCACGGTGGGAGTACTCTCAATATGGTCTTTCCATGTAGTGTTCATTTTGCCCTCGTTTCAGGCGATGTGTGATTCGCTAATACACTACCACAAGGCGAATGCGCGGTATACGGGCGGGTCTCTGCTTTCGGGATGATGCCGGGGCTGGTGTGGGTCGCTGTGCGTGTTTGGCTCATCGCGTGGTCGGTGAGTGAACCCGGATTGCGCTTTGCTCTATCCGAGCTACGGGCTTTTCGTCATTCCCGTGAAATCGGAACCCAGGGAGGGGCGGGTTTAAAACCCGCTTCTGCGGCGGTGTGTGACGAAATTTATTCTAGGTGAAACGGAGGCGCAAATAAGGACAGATTGGTCGTTGCTGCAGCTCCGACAGGTCTGGTCTAGGGTGTAGAAATTCAGCCAGCTTTGAACCTTGCTGGATTCCCGGTTTCTGGTATGTGGTCGGATGATGCTGAGTCGAGTATTCGATGGCGCTGCTGTCGCAGCGTGGGAGGTATGGTTTGCTCAATTTGGTCGAGC
>JAUYJC010000431.1 GCA_030688735.1 Deltaproteobacteria bacterium | reverse complement strand
AGTCAAAGAAGTATTCGACTTCAGAATGGCGGTCCAGGCAACTTACGGCGGCGCGTTTAAAGGAATCGGCCACACTCGTTCGCGAAGATTCCTCGTGGTCATCTTCAAATGGGGCAAGAACATGGACACGGTATTCGTCGTTACAGCCTATCCGGCGAAAAGAGCACACGTTGAGAGTTTTTTGAGAACCGTTGGAGGAGTGCAATGAAAAGGAAATACAAGAAGTGCGGATCAGGACTTTATCAAGCGGAGGATCTGAAATGGTTTTGTCTTTTGTGCTTAGCTAACGAACTCGAAGGGCGCGACCAGGAAAACGCCGTCAAAGGAACCTGGAAAATTCTCGAACCCGAAACTACACCGGTGACCTTGCGTTTGAGTGAGGCAGATATTACCAAAGCCAAAGCACGAGCTAGAAAGCTGGGAAAACCCTATCAGACTCTCCTAAAAGAGGTCATTCACCAGGCCCTGTCTTGAACGCGTCAAGGTCTATGCGAAATGTTTCCCGCCAGTCAAACCAGCCATCGCGTCCCTGAAAAGGCTTGTGCGAGGTTGGTCGGGAAACTACTTGTGGCCGAGCTTTTCCTCGGTCTTCGGACTCACGTACATCTCGCCGTCGAGCAGGCGGCGGATGGCGATTAGCACGGTCTCGTTCATCTCCTGCTTGGTGACGTAACCGCTGGCGCCGGCTTGGAAGGCGCGTTCGGCATAGGTGGGTGCATCGTGCATGGAAAGCACCAGCACCGGCAGACGTTTATGGCCCAACCAGATTTCCTTCACCATGTCCAGACCATCGCCGTCCTTGAGTGAAAGATCGGCAATGACCAGGTCGGGTCTGGAAGAGGAGATCGCGTCAAGTCCTGCTCGTTGAGTGGCGGCCTCGGCGCAAACCGTGAGATCGGGTTCGTGATCGATCAGAGCGGTGAGCCCGCGCCGCACGAGGGGATGATCGTCGACGATGAGGATGCGCCTCTTGGCTTGCGGCTTTCGTGAAGAGATCTTGCCCCGCATGGATTTTGGTCGTTTGCTCCTTCGGGTTTGCGGGTCGGACACGCAAGCGCGAGTCGCGCTGTTCCCGGTATGCCAGCCCGTTTCCTTTCCCTGACACTACAGTACAGTAGAAGCGCCGCGAGAGCATCGGGGCGGCGCCCTGATTTTGCCATGGGGGAATCCCCTATGCGGAGGGTGAAGCGAGCAACGCCGCAGCCCGGGGGGCGGGGAAAATACCGTTCCAGTAGTTCAAATCGTTCAACCGCTACGCTCCGTTCAAGCCGTTTCTGGAATACTCGACCACGGGGAATTGACTCCCGCCAAGGCGCAAAGTCGCCAAGTGACAGGCCCAAGCCTGTCATCCCGAGCGAATACGAGGGATCTAGGAAAGATTTCTCTCTTCGTTCGAAATGACAATGCTCTTCCTTTGCGGCCTTTGCGTCTTTGCGGGAGATATTCCGAGTTTCGGTTGCGGCTATGCCGCCCTAGGTCCTTCGTGGTGCAGCCCGTCTTTGCTTTTGACGGCGCCCTCTGCTTGTCCGGCCGGTTTCGACCCACTGGGTCGCGTGATGGCCAGCTCCGCGCTGGACTCGATCATCAGCTTTTGCTTGATATGTCCGCGGTGGGACTCAATGGTCTTGATGCTCAGATGAAGGCTTTGCGCGATCTGGCGCGTGCTCCGGCCTTGGCCGATCAACCGAAACACTGCCAGTTCCCGGTCGGTGAGCACGGCCAGGGGCGAATCCTTTTCGAGGGTTCGGTCACCGAGGAATTTTTTGGCGAACCGCGCCTCCATCTTCTCGCTCATGTACATCTCGCCGTTGAGCAAACGGCGGACCGCGATCAGCACCGTGTCGTCGAGTTGCTGTTTGGTGACATAGCCGCGCGCGCCGGCCCGCAGGGCACGCTCGGCATAGAGCGATTCATCGTGCATGGAGAGCACCAACGCCGGCGTCTTGGGGTGGCGCACTTTGATGTCCTTGACCAGATCCAGGCCGTCACAGCCCTCGAGTCCGAGGTCGACGATGACCAGGTCGGCTTTGCTCTCCCGGATACCCTGGAGCGCGGCCTGGCACGTGGAGGCTTGCCCGCAGACCGCGAGGTCGGGCTCGCTTTCGATCAGTGCGGCCAGCCCCCGACGAAGCACGGGGTGATCATCGACGATGAAAATGGCCTTTTTGGCTTGGCGCGTTTGGTCAGTTTTTCTTGCGGGCATGACGTCGCTCCTTCGGTAGGTCGGGCGGCAGGCGGAACTCGCAGGTGACTGCCGTACCACACCGGGCAAGCCGTTGCACCTGCAGGGACCCTCCAATCAGGCGCGACCGATAGTCCATCGAATGCATGCCGATGCTTTTCCCCTCGAGGGACTTCTTAGAAATTCCCACGCCGTCGTCCCGGATGCTCAAGATGCCTCCGCGCTTGCGAAAGCTCAGGCTGATTTCGATCCGTCTTCCCCGTCCGTGGGTGATGGCGTTGTTCACGGCTTCCTGGGTGATGCGATAAAGGTGCGTCTCGACCTCAGGGCCAAGCCTGAGATAAGGACGATCACACTGGAATCCGCAGGAGACCCGGAACAGGGCCTGGACATTGGCGGCGAAGGCCTGGAGCGCCGCGGCAAGACGATCTGCTCCAGGCCCAGCGGGTTAAGACCCCGGGCCATGTCACGTGCGTGACCGATGGTCTCGTTCAGCAGTTTAGCAATCTCGGCGGCCTCAATAGCCGTGGACTCGGAGTCCGCGGCGAGCTTTCTGGAAAGCGCGGCACTGAGGGCGGCAATCCCCGCCAGATTTTGGCACAATCCGTCATGCAACTCCCGCCCGAGCCGTTCCTTTTCACGGTCAGCGGTCTCAAGGATTTCGATTTCCAAATTTTTACGCAGGGTAACGTCGCGGGCGATCGCGTAGATCTGCCGGCGGGCGCCCAGACTATTGGCGTTCCATTGAAGCCACTTGTACGAGCCATTCTTACAGCGGTAGCGATTCTCGAACAAAATCGTGCGCCCGCCACGGGCGAGCTTTTTGACTTCGGACAGGGTGGCGGCGCGGTCGCCGGGATGGACGAAATCGAGGAAGAAGAAATAGTGTCAAATCTGCTGTTGGCTTTTTAGAAGCCTTTCCACGAGGACCCGGTCAGGGGACGTAGGTCCGAAGCTGCGCAACAGAGGCGCTGAAGTGCTTTGCGGCCTGGGATATTTCGGGGCTTGCCCGCCTCAAAAATGCCTGCTAGGGGTGGCACATGCCGCAACGCGCAAGGGTAGACATTTTTTTGGCTCTTCCGGGATAATTGTGAAAGAGTATTCACCACAGCGACGCAGAGTTCATTAGAAAGGACCCCGTTGCGCGGGTTCAAGTCGTTCAAAACGTTCCAATCGTTCAAGACGTTTGCAAGAGAAGACTTACCACGGAGACACTCGCCCTGTGGAATTGCAGCCCCGTATTCCACAGGGCAAGAGCTCACAGAGAACTGAATGAAAGAATGTTGCCTCCGCGACCTCAGCGTCTCAGCCTTGAAAATTGTGGCTGATCAGCCTCAGGCTGTTCCGCGGTGCAATTTCCGAGTCCTTGCACTGAAATGGCGTTGGTCAGGTTAGCTACACCGAAGAAGGTCGCCGTGATCTCAAAGGAGATTTTTATGAAAAAGCAGCGCCCCGGTTTCTAAGCGCCGCTCATGATGATTTTTCTCCTCTGTGAGGGACAAGCGTGGGCGGCCCCGGTGCGTATTGCTTATTCCATAATAGGCCCCCCGGTAGCGGCGGTGTGGATGGCTCAAGAGACCGGAGCGTTCAAGAAGTACGGTCTCGATGTCCAGCTCATTTACATTCCTTCGAGCGGTACCAACGTCCAGGAGTTTGAGCCCGTCAAAGGCGTCGATGCCGAGGCGTTGATCCCGAAGGCCATTGACAACAGCCTGGTGGAGGAACTGGTCAAGGAAGGGTTTGTCGAGAAAGTCTTCGGCAAAGGGGTTCGTTGAGAAGACGCCGACCCTCGGCGCTAGCGCTTTCGACTAAGCTCAGGGCGGAGCCATGAGGTTCGGCGCCTGGCTTGTGTTATGGCGGGCGATGGGACAGAAAGTTGGTAGACGAGTCAATGTCAAAGGAAGAAAAACAAACGGAGGTGAAACGATGCGATTTAAAATCAAGTTATTCTCGGCCTGGGTATTCACTGTAGGAATAGGCAGCGTATGGCTCTTCCCCGGCCATTCCCTCTCCCAGACCCCGTTCTACCAGGGTAAGACCATCACCGTTATCCGGGGTGGCTCACCAGGGGGCTCGGGGGATTTGCAGGCGAGGGCTCTATTACCTTACCTCAAAAAATATATTCCCGGAGAGCCGACCCTTATCATCGAGAATATGCCTGGCGCCGCAGGAAGAAAGGCGGCGAATTTTATCTTTACGGCAAAACCTGATGGTCTTACATTCGGCGCGGTGGGCGCCGGATTGGTGATAGGTCCCATCCTCGGCCTCCCGGGAACGAACTACTCTCTCGACAAACTTATCTATTTGGGTTCCACGGAGAGCGGCGATCCTTATGTCTTTTTTACCCATAAAAGTACCAAGCTCGACAGCCTGGAAAAACTGCGCGCGGCTTCTGGGATCAGAATCGGCGCGCAGACCGTGAGCCATCCAAACTACGTCAGCGGGCGCATCGTTGCGTACCTGCTGGGACTCAAAGATCCCAAGTTCGTTGTCGGCTATTCAGGGCCGGAAATCGATGTCGCCCTTGCCCGAGGAGAGGTGGACGCCAGAGCGAACACCTCCGATACAATCCTGCAAAGAAACCGCGAGCAGTTGGAAAAAGGCGAAATCCAGATCCTCACTACCATTACGATTCCCAAAGGGAGGTTCCATCCGCGCTTCGCCAACGTCCCGGATCTGGACAGCTTTGCCAGAAACGAAAAGGAGCGACAATTAGTGAACCTGTTCCGCACGTTTCTCTACCCCCGTTGGCCCTATATCTTGCCGCCGGGTACTCCTCCTGAGATCGTAAAGATCCTGCGCGATGCCATGGACAATGCCTTTAAAGACCCCGCGTTCCCCAAGGATTACAAAAAACTCATGGCCGGCGATCCATCCCCTCTCAGCGGCAGCGAGATGGAGACCGTGATCCGGGAGCTGCCGCGCGATCCTGAGACCGTCGGGCTCTACAAGAAGATTGCCGAACATGGTCCGCTCCCTCCTCGCTAGCAGAAGGGCAAACTGTTTGATGGAATCCATTGTAACGCCAGAACGAGGAGCAGCCTCGAAATGAAACCTCAGTTTGGCTCAGACCTCATCGTTGACATTTTCAAGCATTACGAGATCGAGTATGCGGCGCTCAATCCCGGCTCCACTTTCCGCGCTCTGCACGATTCGATGGTGAACTACGGCGGCAACCGCCTTCCTGAAATGATCACCTGTAGCCACGAAGAGATTGCGGTCGGCATCGCGCATGGCTATGCGAAGGCTACGGGCAAGCCCATGCTGGCCATTGTCCATAATGTGGTCGGCTTGCTGCACGCAACTTTCGGAATTTATTATGCCTACCTGGACCGGGCGCCGATCGTGGTGATCGGCGGTTGCGGGGCGATGTCTATCCCCCAGCGCCGGTCTATCGATTGGGTTCATAACGCAACGCTCCAGGGCAACGCGGTTCGCGACTACGTCAAATGGGACGATCAACCGTTCAGCATTGACAGCATTCCGGAATCTTTTGCCCGGGCCTATCGGGTAGCGGCCACCGAACCGCAAGGTCCGGTCTATGTATGTTTCGAAATGACCCTTCAGGAGACAGAGCTGCAAAGTGAGATTCGGCTTCCTAACAAGGAAAGGCTTCAGGCATCTCCTTTACAAGGAGACCTGCCGAGCATTCGTCGCGCCGCTGAAATGCTGGCTCGAGCGGAAAATCCAGTGATCGTTACCGACTATCTCGGCCGAAACCCGTCCTCTTTTCATAAGCTCGTCGCGCTCGCCGAGAGTCTCGGAGCCGCCGTGGTCGATCTCAATAGCCGATTGAACTTCCCCAACACCCATCCTTTGTGCCTCACGGGCTCTGACATTCTTCGCAAAGCCGACGTGATCCTTACCTTGGATGTGCGCGACCTTTACAACACGTTCTTCGACATCGATCGAGAATCGGGTGCTCACATACCGGTTATTTCACCAAAGGCTCGAATCATCGACATCGGATTTGGCGATCTGGGGATTAGCAAGTGGTCGCACGACTACGAAAGACTCCAAGAGGTGGATTTGCCGATCCTTGGAGACACTCGAGCCGTTCTCCCATTGCTGCTTGACGACCTCCGCGAGTTTTTGAAAGGTAGAGAATCGCTTATCAGGGATCGTTCCGAACGACACCGAACGACCCATAACGAGCTCAGGGCGGGATGGGTAGAAGTTGCCCGTAAAGACTGGGATGCAAAGCCGATGACGACCGCAAGACTCGCCCATGAAATCTGGCAGGTCATCAAGAATGAGGATTGGGTGTTGAGCGCCAACACCCTTAATAGTTGGGCAAGACGGCTTTGGTCTTTCACGCGGCCAGAGCAACATTGCGGTGAGAGTCTGGGAACTGGAACCGACCTGGGAATATCCCTTGGGGTTGCCCTGGCGCATCGGGGAAGCGCAAAGCTTGTCGTCGACATTCAACCCGACGGCGATCTCATGTTCGATCCCGGGGGGTTGTGGACCGCCGCTCACGATCATATTCCTCTGCTCGTGGTCATGTACAATAATCGCGGCTACTACAACGATTGGGCTCATCAGATCCGATTGGCGAAGCAAAGAGGCAACCCTGTGGAGCGGACAGCGATCGGAATGGAGATCGATCATCCGCCGCCCAATTTTGCCAAGCTGGCCCAATCTTTCGACTGGTATGCCGAAGGTCCCATTGAAGATCCTAGCGCAGTTGGACCGGCGCTGAAGCGAGCGATCCGAGCGATTCGCGAACAGGGCAAACCGGCGTTGATCGATACGGTAACCCAGTTTCGATAGGAGCGGTTGACCCAGATGTCGCATCTTGGCACTGATGGTTCCTACGACTAAGTCCTAGCCAGACATAGTCAATTTTGCCGACGACAAGCAGATAGGAAGAGATTGCTTCTCGCGCAAAGAACGCAAAGGACGCCAAGGTGACGGGCCGAGGCCCGTCATCCCGAGCGCACGCGAGGGATCTAAGAAGATTTCTCCCTTCGGTCGAAATGACAACACTCTTTCCTTGCGAGCTTAGCGTGCTTGGCGCGATAAATTTCTTAAGCTCGTTTTGTGAAACAATTACCTGGTCAGTATCTATGAGATTTGGCTGAGGCGTACCGTTTAATCCTGTGACGTAAAGGCGGCGGCAAGGCGGTTCGAATTGAGGATCGTAAAATATTGCCAGATTCGTGAGGCTGAATGTCAATGACACTGCGGATCTTAACTTATCTCTCAATTCTCTTGTTTATTTTCACGTGGCTAAATCTCGCCGCGGCGCAGGGGCCGGCTTTGCAAAACGTCGTCGTCAGCTATCCGAGCAAGTCGATCACGAGCTTTCCGAT
>JAUYJC010000416.1 GCA_030688735.1 Deltaproteobacteria bacterium | reverse complement strand
ACGGGACGCCCGCCTGCCGGCACTGGCGGCGTATATCGACGACCCACTTGCGCTGTATCGGGCGTGCACTTGGCCCGGATTCGCCCCCTACGATTACCCAGTCGATCCCGGAAAGGTTGAGGCCAGAGAGTGGTCCTAGTATCGGTTCAATTGAGAGAAATTTGGTGTGGGCATTTGTCCCGCGAAGATCGTCGATCCGCCATGTGTACTCTTCGTTTTCCACACTAACACCCATCCAAACATTCCGCGGCCAGTCGATGAGCCGGTCGAGCTCGCGCAAATTATCCGAGCGCTTCGTGAGTATCTGAAACTGGTGCCAGTGGGCGCGACGCATAACGTCAAACACTCGGAGGAGATAGGATACAGGCACGTCCTTGTGAAACAGGTCGCTCATCGAGTTGACAAAGATGCGCTGCGGCTTCCGCCACTGCAACGGAAGGTTCAACATGTGGGGCTGAAGCGTCAGCTTAAAGCCGTTACGATAATTCCGCTGCCCCATGGCTTGCAGACGCTCTGACAGGCGCTCAGCGTAACAGTGCTTACAGCCGGGACTAACTTTGGTGCAACCCGTCACGGGGTTCCAGGTGGATTCGGTCCATTCTATGGATGAATTGACAGCCATTATCTCATTCCCCTGGCGCGGTATTTGTCGAAGATATCTTTAACTATACGTGCTCCAGTCTGATTTTGGGAAGCAAAGAAAAGGTAATACAGAACCGCGCCTTTCTCGTTTCGCATCGGCATCGGCTGCGGGACGTACTTGAATCCCGCGACTTCCTGAAGACGCTTCCGAAACACCTCCGCAACGGCCTCATTAGCTGCCTTCTCCTCCTTGTCACCAAACAGTGTCAGTGTCTTGCGGTATGCCGCTTCCTGCCATGACCGATCCCCCCAGACCTTATCCATACGCTCGATCTGGTTTGTGGCTACTTTTTCTGGGTTACGCCAGAAAACATTCATGTTCGCGTCCATAATCATGAAGTTGTAAAAGATCTCAATCGATTTCATTTGGCTCGCTGTCTCGAGGACGGTCCAATCAACATTAAGAGCGTACGGGTCTAACAGTCACAACGCTCTATTATAGTCTTCATACCGGCACCTAGGAAAAACCTGGTGGAGGAGAACATCGTTGGAATCACCTTCGTAAATGAACACCCCTTTCTGGCTGCCAACCAGCCGCCGAAGTTCCTTGGCCTTGCCGCCGTGCAAATCTATCAAGTGAACCTCTTTGAAACGAGGATTAACAGCTAACGCATTAAGAGGACTGCCCGCGACAAACTCGCCGGTTCGCTTCGATACGTGTAGACCAGCCCCAGCAAACGCGTCGATGTAAATGTGATTTTTGATGCTTCGTTGTGTACTCATGATTGTTGAATAGGCGCTCGCATACTTACGAACAATGTCGAGTTTCACTTCCGACCAGTAACCGATTTCATCGTGCTTGAAGGGTTTCATGCTGCCGGCCCTCGAATGCCGCACGAAGCCCGAATAGCGTTCTGCGCATTCCACGGATCATCGATTTCAATAAAGGCCCAGCGACCGAAACCACCGTGATTGTTCACGGCAGGAACCCATAGCGTGCGAGCCGTCGCAACCTTGGCGACTTTGTCCTTCTTATGTTCGCCGGTGACTTCGATGATGAGATTGAGCAGGTCGTCGGGTCCGTGCCCATCATCAACGACGGCAATGAAGTCGGCGTGATACTGTCTTTCCTCACCGTTGAGAGTGTAAGGGATCGTAAAGCCAAGATGGTCGTTCTTCACGTAGCGAAGCACCTCGTCCATATCTTCGAGGGCTTGAGCCATCTTCTGTTCCCAGGAGGCTGTGTCCGCCACGACATGCGATACGTGGCACTTGTCGGCCCGTGTCGGGTAGACAGCGCGAGTGGTATCAAAGTCGACATAACGAGTCGAACCGATGGTGTCGTAGGGGCGAGGAATAGGCTTTAGTGCGGGAGTACCGTTGGCTGATGGAACGATGGCCCTGTAAATCCGATCTGCTGCGTCAAGCGTGCGCTCGTGCAGGAGCATCAGCTGCGGGAAGGTGTTGTCCTTGAGCGTAAGGCATTCGGCAAGCCAGCGCTTGGCGATGGAAAGAAGCTGGGGGAATAACCACGGCCTGTCGTTGCCGTCGTCGTCGCGAAAATAGCGCTCAAGAGTTCGTCTCGCGATGACAAAAGCAACTTCCTGCTTGCGCCGGCGTTTTAGATCGTCAAGGGTGTGGATGCTCTTCTCCCCAACGATCGGATCGAGCTCCACCTTGGTCGGGATATCAGCGGTAGAAAGGGCAAGCTTCGAGTCGTCGGTGAAAGTAGCGATAAGTTTTTCGCCGCCCATATCGTAGCGATAGCCCAGCAATCGCGGGAAGGTAATCTCGCAAGCGATGCGGTCGTCTAGCGCGCGGACCCGCGTAACCGGCGGCGGTGGTTTCGGTTCTTTGGCGGAGCCGGCGCAGGGAATGAAAGAGAACGGCACGCCATAAACCTCGGCGTATTCAGGTTCGAACTTGGCATCGGAATTCGGAACATAGCTTCTGCGCCGAAGCGCGCGGCCTACCACCTGCTCGCAAAGAAGCTGTGTGCCAAAAGCCCGGACCCCGAGAACGTGCGTGACGGTGTTAGCGTCCCATCCTTCGGTCAGCATCGAGACACTCACGACGCATTTCACATGCTCGCCGAGTTTGCCGGACTTACCGACCGTATTCATCACCTCGCGCAGAAGGTCCTCGTCAGTGAGCTGCTCAGTGTCGCGACCGGGGAAGCGCTCGCGGTATTCCTGTTTGAATTCGTCGATCTCGCGGACGGCGATCTTCTTGAAATCGTCGCTCATGGCCTCGCCGGATTCGAGTTGCTGGCTGTCGACGAGGATTGTGTTCGGGCGATGCAGCCAGTCGCCGTGACCGTCGTCGTTACGAAAAATGGGAAGCGCACCGGCTTGAACGACGCTGCGATCACCAACCGGCTTTTCCCAACCGGCGATGTAATCATAGACGAGCTTCGAGACGTTCGTGTTGTTGCAAACGACGATGAAGACGGGAGGCGTTAAACCGTTTGCACTCGCCTCGCCGCCTTTCTCAGAGAGACGGTAGTATTTCTCGTAATTGCTATAAAGACTGTGAAGTGCCCCCTGCAATTCGGCGGGAAGGTTTGGCTCACCAGTCACGGCGTCCGTCTTTCGTCCCTTCCTGGGAAGATCCTCGCGGATACGCGGCCAGAGATCGCGGTACGTGGGCTGTTCGCCCAACATAGAATCATCGGCTACAGGAACGCGGGGGACTTTGACGATGCCGGACTCGATGGCGTCGATCAGCGAGAAGTCGGAGACAACCCAAGGAAACAGCGTTCCTTCGCTGTAGCCGGAGCCGCGAAGGAAAAAGGGCGTGGCCGAGAGGTCGTAAATAGTTTTCACGCCGATCTTGGCTTTGACAGCCTCGATTCCAGAAATCCACACGCGGGCCTCTTCTTCGCGCTTTTCGGCATCCTTGCGGTCTTCGCCCGTGAGCGTGATCTCTTCGCCGTCTGGTTTGCGGCGGTAGCAGTGATGGGCCTCGTCATTGATGACAATGATGTTCTTTTTGTTACCCAGCTCTCGGCAAACGCGGCGGACCATCTGGTCCGGTGTCTCGGTGAAAATACCTTTCTCGCCCTCGGCGAGGATCGCTTTGGTGAGTTTGCCCGCCGCGACCTTCTCGCGAAGCTTAAAGGCGTGGAAGTTAGTGATGAGGATTTTTGCCTGATCCAGTTTCTCCAGCATGTGGCTGGGGACAACGTCGCGCTGGCGATAGTAATTGCTCGGGTCGTTGGGCAGCAGCACGCGCAGGCGGTCGCGAATCGTGATGCCGGGAGTGATTAGCAGAAAGGTGTCGGAGAAGCGGGCGTCTTGCGTGTTGGCGAGCTTGTTGAGCGAGTGCCAGGCGATGAGCATCGCCATGACGACCGTCTTGCCCGCGCCGGTGGCCATCTTGAATGCCAGACGGGGAAGGCCGGGATTTGCGCTGTCGTTAGCTTCGCGAAGTTGGTTCTCCATCCAAGCGTCACCGTATTTCTTGGCAACCTCAGTGATATAGATGGCGGTTTCGAGGGCCTCGATCTGGCAAAAGAAAAGTTTGTTCTCGCGCTCCGGATTGGTCCAGTATTCGAGAAGCTGAGATGTCGTCGGCGTTACACCAACGTAGCCGCCGCTACGCCAGATGCTGACCCGCTCACGGATGCGGTTGACGATCTTGTTCTCCTCGATGCGGTCCTCGGTCCACTCGGTGTCGAAGACAAGCTGCTTGCCTTTTTTCTTTGGCCGAGGAATCGGGACGAAGTAGGAGCTAATCCGGCGGCCATCAACGGTCTCGTTGGTGATGCCTTCGTCCGTAAAGCGGAAATGACGCTTCGGTTCGTCGTAGGCGGAGTTGAGAACGGGATTTTCTATGACGACTTGCGACATTTTATCTCAAAGAGATCGGCTGATCCTAAACCTTAAGTAAAATTGGATCGGGTTTGCGCTCGGAAAACCGGCAGGGTCGGAGTCGCCGCATGCCCGATCGGCGTTTCTGGATAATAACAAAGACGGAGGGGGGTTGGAAAGGAGAAATTACAAAGGACTATTTTTGTCGGCACCAATTTGGCAGGAAAGGCTTCCGAACGCCGGCATTGTTGCACTCCAAGGAAAACTGATACAATTTGTTTCTCGCGATGCGACAACTTCAAAAACCCCACCCGGTACAGTCTCAAAACGGCATAGCCATCAACCAGCGCCGCCTGATGCGCGATTTGAATGCTATCGGGCGCATCGGCATCGGCGACCACGGCGCGGTGACCCGGCTAGTGTTTTCGATCAAGGAACTGCGCAGCCGCCAGTTGCTGATTCACCTGATGCGCCAGGCGGGGCTCCAGATCCACATCGACGCCATCGGCAACATCTTCGGGCGGTTGAACGGAAAAGACTCGAAAGCACCCGCGGTTTTGGCGGGCTCCCACCTGGACACGGTGATTCACGGCGGTAAGTACGACGGCCCGGTGGGCGTGATCGGCGCACTGGAAGCGGTGCGAACCATCCGCGAGAACCAGATTCCGCTACATTCCCCCGTCGAAGTAGTCTGCTTCGTCGGCGAAGAGTCGAGCCGTTTCGGCTTTTCGACGCTCGGCAGTAGTCTCGTCGCCGGAGAAGTGCGCGCCAAAGACTTGGCCAACGCGGTCGATCCGCAGGGAACCAAACTCGAACATGTACTCGCCAGTTTGGGCATCACGCGGCGCAACCTGACTTCGTTAAAGCGCGCCCCGAAAAGCCTGAAGGCGTATCTAGAACTGCACATCGAGCAGGGACCGATCCTCGAAGCGAAGGGGAAAAGAATCGGTCTGGTGACCTCCATCGCCGCGCCGAGCCGCTTCAAGGCGGTCTTCAAGGGTCGCGCCGACCACTCGGGCACGACACCGATGGAAATGCGCAAGGATGCCCTCGTCGCCTCCGCTCAGTTGATCGAATACGTCGAGAAAGTTTGCCGGAAATTCTCCTCGATGAAAAAGGGGCGGGTGGTCGGCACCGTCGGCGCGATGAAGATCGAGCCGGGTGTGATCAACGCCGTGCCGGGCAAAACCGAGCTGTCCATCGATATTCGCAGCACCACCGCCCGGTCAAAGGACCGCGTGGCGCGCATGGTAAAACGTCGCGCCCAGGAGATCGCGCGCAGGCGCAGCATCGGCTGCGAAATCTTGCCAATCCGCGAGGAGAATCCGGTGCCTCTGGACAAACGGCTCTTGCGCGTGACCCAAGAGATCTGCGATCAGAAAGGCATCGACTACGAGATCATGCCTTCGGGCGCGGGGCACGATGCCATGCAAATGGCCAAGATTACTGCCGCGGGCATGATCTTTATTCCGAGCCTGCGCGGCATCAGCCACAACCCCCTCGAGTGGACCGACCCCGAGGATATCAGTCTCGGCACCCAACTGCTGATGGAAACTATGATCAGAATAGCCAATGAAAAACTCTAAAACAAAGAAAAAACGCATCCTCAACGCCGCTCAGGTCAAAGGGATCTTCGAGCGGTTTGCTCGCGAGATGGCGAAACACTACGGCAGCTTGGACCAGGTCGTTTTCATCGGCGTCAGAACCCGCGGCCCCTACGTCGCCAAACGGCTCGCCGCAATCATCAAGAAGCGGGGCGGCAAAGAGATCCCCGTGGGCGAAATGGACATCACGCTCTATCGCGACGACCTGGACGCGCTCTTGCCCGGCGGCGCAATCGATCACACGCGGATTCCATTCGATATCGCCAAAAAGATCGACGTGCTGAACCATGATTTTCTCCACACGGGGCGAACTGAGCCCGCCGCCGTCGATCATCTAATCGATCTCGGCCGCCCGCGCATGATCCATCTGGCGGTGATGATCGATCGCGGCGGGCGGGAGCTGCCGGTCGCGGCGAACTATGTCGGCAAAACGATCAAGCTCGCGGCGGCAGGCCAGGTTCAAGTCAGGCTCAAAGAGGTAGACCGAACCGACGAAGTCGTCGTCGAGACCTGACATCTAGTCATATTTGAAAGCGAACCGAAAAATTCATAGGCTAACGAAAATTTGATTTGATACCGGCATAGAGGACACCATGAAAATACCATGCGCAATTTACCGGGGCGGCACGAGCAAACCGATCTTTTTCCATGCGGACGATCTGCCCAAGGATTCTCAGAAGCGCGACAAGATCGTGCTCGAAGCCTTCGGCACGCCCCACGTGCGCCAGATCGACGGACGGTAACGTTCACGTGCGCTAGACGAGATCCGACTGCGCAGTAGTATTTTTGTAGCAGTCTCTTGACAGAACGTGGCCCTCGTGGTGAGTTACCGCCGCTGGGGCTTTTTCTTTCCAAAGGCCAGGAGGTTCCTATGCGACGCACAGGTTTGCTCGTTATTTCGGCTTTTCTTTTGGCATTCACCGGCGGCGCTTCGGCTAAAGACGTGGTCATCGTCACCTCGTTTCCCAAAGAGCTGTTCGAAACCTACAAGAAAGCCTTCGAGTTAAAAAACCCGGGGATCACCGTCGTCATTAACGCCAAGCAAACCAACGCCGGCGTCACTTATCTGCGCGAGACCAAGGCCAAGCCCGAAGCGGATATTTTTTGGGTGAGCGCGCCGGACGCGTTTCAGACCCTGGACACCGACGGTTTGCTGGAAAAATATTCGCCGCCGAAGGAAATCATGGCGCGCATCCCGGCCAAG
>JAUYJC010000274.1 GCA_030688735.1 Deltaproteobacteria bacterium | reverse complement strand
CGAATCCACTTCCTGAACAATCTGCTGCTTGAACTCAGTTTCAAACTTCCGTCGTTGTTTTCCCATCGATCGACTCCTTCTGCGGGTCCATCCTACCCGCTGGTTGAGCCGATCACACCCACCCTCAAATTCTCAGATTTTGTCTCCAGTCAATGGGGCGCAGTCCACTTGAAGTACTTTAGGTCGAAGATGTTCTCGTTCACGGCGTGGCCGGCTTCTGTCGAAGCTTACGGACGGCGCGGAAACCTTTGAACATGTGGTCCATTGGCTTTCGATTTGCAGGTCGGAAGTACTTTCGAACCCACGCCTCCAGGAGCGCGATCATGCCCTTTTGCCTCACAACGATCTTGCCGTCCGGGCGTTCCTCGTCCTCCTCCAAGGGTATCTCGTTAGCGAAGAATTCCTTGTTGATATTGTCGGACATCATCTTGTCCAGGAGCAGCACAAATGCGTTGAACTCAGCCAGTGTCGGCCGTAGGAGGAACCCAAATTCTTTGGGGCGCTCTTCCGCGAATGACTCTCTAAATAACTGAGGTCGCTCCATTAGCGTGGCCATAGCATTGATTATCTTGAGTTCTTGCGTAAACGCTTCAAAGATCGATATTCGCGTGCCCCAATCACCAAGAATGGTATTGCGATAGTAATCCGGGTGGAGCTTGTAGACTCCGCTTAGCTTCTTGGTTTGCCAGATTCGCTGATGTTCTGGACTGAGCTTCGATAGGTAGCGAAGGAAGACGGCCACGGCCCTGTTCAACTGGTCGTCATAGGCGAAACCGAAAGTCTGAAGCAGAACCTGATCGTGATCGGCCATTGTTCCGGATTCGAAGTGCTCGTCGTGAATTGAGATCGATCCATTTACGAAATCTGTCTCGTAGTAATAGCGAGGGTCGTTTCGGTAGTACTCAAGGACCGAGAGATCGAAAACTCGATAATCCAACTGACCAGCACCGAGGGCCAATTCATGCGTGAATGGCGAATCTTTGAACCGATCAACGTCGGGCAGCGTCGCTAGGACTTCGCGGCTAGGATATAGACAGATGTGATCAGTGAACTCAAATTCATCCAAAAACTTCCGCTGATCCTCGTTTGAGATGTGTGAGAACGCCTTAATGTGAGGATTGGGATGGACATTGCCAAAGATCACATCGATCTTGCGTTCTCTAAGCAGTCGGCGAACTGCTTCTTTAGCTTCCGAAGTCGTGAGACCGAATTCGCGTCGTAGGCTCGGTACCGGGTAGCCGTTGAAGTCACCGGAGGTCAAGTACGCCTGCGCGATTGCCTGAAGAACCGCTTGATCATCCATCGGTGGCTCTTCTGAGTGCTAACGCCTGGCTCACCAGCGGACGGAGCGCAGCGTAGACCGTCTGGTGAAGCCGGATGTTCGGCCCCTTTCTTGAACTCATTCTTCCCGCTGAGAATTCCCTTTCACTAAAGCATCGTCGGAGGACGCGTGATCTTTCCGTCGTCACCGATGAACCTGCTGGGGGCGATTATCACGTCATAGTGCGGCGGCCCAGCGACCTCGCTTACAATTCCCACCCAATCTATTCCCCAGGGCCGAAACGCGAATACCGGACCACCGCTTGCACCAGGCAACTCGAAACTCGCTAGAGACGGCACGGCAGCGCTGCGGAATTTGTTGGGCGGATTACCCGGCATACGAATCGTGAGTCCGGCCGCTCCCACAATTGCGGACCCGTGCATGTAAACAATCCCGATAGTGTTGTAGGGCTTTTCAGCAATGCGTAAGTCTTTTGGGTACCCACAGAGCGCGAGACGGTCGCCGGTCGACACTTCCGATCGTGGGTAAGGCGGCTGTCGGAAAAATGCTTTCTCATCCAGCTTGAGATTCTCAATGCCCGGACCGGCCAATACCGCGAGATCCAAGTCTTGGTCTACTGACACAGGCTCTACTCCGAAGATGGGAATCGCATGATCTCGATCTAGGTAGAAAATGAGACAGCGGCCAGGTCGCTCTAGTATCCGATCACGAAACGCGGCCCAAACGTGATGCGCAGTTACGAGGAATTTCGCCCGATCAGATTGCCACAAGAACGCTGAGCCGCCGCAAAGTTTGAAATCGGCCTCGCTCGGCTGCTCTGCCCCATCTGGGTACTCCATGCACCAGAGCGCGATACAATACCGCCGGAGGATCTGCATGATCGCCGGCCGGGGCATTTCCTTCCAATCAGCCATGTTGATTCCCAAGGAACCGTTGCAGAACCGTCGTCAAAGAACTTTTCTTCTTTTGCCGAACCAGTAATATAGAGACCAGCTTTTGTCGATATTAATATCTGCAAAGGCCGCCTGCAAGATAAAAACCATTGCTGATGGGGCGATGCTATTTGTCCTTGGCTCGCGGGCAACGGGCCTGTGGTTCGAAGCGGACCGTAAGCTTGTGTGACGCAGCGTAGAGCGAGGAGAAACGCGAGCATTTTACCCGGCACGAGATAAGTCAGCGCGGTCCCTCGTCGCTGTGCCGGCTCCCCACGAGGCTCACGCCTTGGTTGACAGACAATGTGTCGCTGTTTTTGAGCAGCAGGCTGCTGAATCGCGCGCGTTTTACCAACACGGGCCGCGAACACGAGGTGCGATCACGCCACGATCAGTGCGCGCTGCGCAGGCTGCAAAACTCTTCGTAGTCGATCAGCGCTTTGATCGTCGGATGATCGCCGCACATCGGGCAGTTGACGTCGCGGCGCAGCTTCAGCGTGTTGATCTCCATGGTGAGCGTGTTGAAGCAGAGCAACCGGCCGACAAGACTGTCCCCTTTGCCTAAGATGAGCTTGATCGCTTCCAGCGCTTCGATGACGCCGATGAGTCCGGGCAGAACGCCCAGCACGCCGGCCTCGGCGCAGCTTGGCGCCATCTCCGCCGGCGGCGGTTCGGGATACAAGCAACGATAGCAGGGGCCCTTGCCCGGATAAAAGACCGTGGCCTGGCCTTCGAATTGGAAAATGCTGCCGTGGACGTTGGGCTTGCCGGCGAGCACGCAAGCGTCATTGACCAGATAGCGCGTCGGGAAATTATCGCAGCCGTCGACGACCAGGTCATAATCCTGGAGGATCTCCATGATATTTTCCGAAGTAAGCTTCGCCTGATAGGGAATGACCTTGACGTCGGGATTGAGCGATTCCAGGGTTTTCTTTGCCGACTCGACCTTTGGCATGCCGACGCGGTCGTTGGCGTGGAGGATCTGGCGCTGCAAGTTGGAGATATCGACCACGTCATTGTCGATGATCCCGAGCGTGCCCACGCCCGCTGCGGCAAGATAGTACGCCGACGGGGAGCCGAGGCCGCCGGCACCGACCATCAGCACCTTGGCTTGGAGCAGCTTTGCCTGTCCGTCTTCGCCCACTTCCGGCAAGAGAAAATGGCGGCTGTAGCGAATCAACTGCTCCGGCGTATATTGAAAGTCCTGCACCCACTTGAAGCCGGCATTCTTCCAGGCGCCGTAACCGCCCGCCATGGAGGTGACGTTCTGATAGCCCAACTCTTTGAGCGCCTTGCCGGCAATCAGCGAACGCACGCCGCCGGCGCAGTAGGCGATGATCGGCGTATTCTTGTCCGGCACCGTGCTCTCGACTTTGATTTCAAGAAAGCCGCGGGGTAGCGAAACCGCTCCCTCGAGATGTCCCTGGCGCCACTCGTCGCTTTCACGAACGTCTAAGATTACCGATGAGTTGCCGTTGTTTCTTAAGAGATCGTTGACTTGTTGCGCGCTCACCTCGGGCACTTCTTTGCGCGCGTCGGCCATCAATTCTTGAAAGGTTTTGGCCATGGCTCCTCCAAAGTAATTCGTCGACTTGTGAGACCTTAGGGGTCCAAATTAAGTCGCGCCGAGACCTAAGTCAAGTTGACCGTTTGAGCGGGGTGATTTTGCAATACGGGGACCTTGGCCCTCAGCGCCGGATGGTATCGGCCTAAGCCCTTTTGTACTACTATAATTGAAAATTTGCGCATCTTGCGCAAAGGTTCCAGTGGCTATGCTGATTCTATCGGTCCAAGAGAGACCTCACCGCGGAGGCGCGGAGGACGCGGAGTGACGAGTTCTTGATTAAGACATACTGCGAACTCTGCGAACTCTGTGCCTCTGTGGTGAAATAAGGATTGGTGCTTTGGTTGCGGCTTAGCCGCGCTGTGCTAATTTGTTTGAAATTTACTTTTCGAATCATCATGTCTACCGCCGAAGCAGAAAAAACTCCGCAACCGTCGCCGAGCGTCGCGCGCCAAGCCGGCGTGGTCGGTCTCGCGGTCATGGCCAGCCGCGTGCTCGGTTTGGTGCGCGACCAGGTGTTCGCTGCTTTTTTCGGCGCCGGGCTTCAGTATGATGCCTTTCTAACAGCCTTTCGCATACCGAATCTTCTGCGCGATCTCTTCGCTGAAGGCGCGCTGTCTGCGGCCTTCGTCACGACATTTTCGCAGGTACTGGAGGCCAAAGGAAAAGATGAAGCGGCGCGGCTGGCGAACCGCGTCGCCACGGCTATGGTTCTCGTCATCGCGGTCATTTCGATTCTGGCCTGGTTCTTTGCTCCGTCGATCGTTTATTGGCTCGCGCCGGGCTTCTTTGACGTGCCGGGCAAAGGAGATCTCACGATCCATCTCACCCGGGTGATGATCCCGTTTCTGCTCCTGGTGGCCCTGGCAGTCCAGGCGATGGGCGTGCTCAACGCGAACAACCGTTTCGGCATTCCATCTCTCGCTTCGGCGTTTTTCAATATCGGTTCCATCGCCGGCGGATTACTTTTAGGATTCTTGCTGGCCCAACCCCTCGGCATAACGGCCATCGAGGGAATGGCCTATGGCACGTTGATCGGCGGCTTCCTTCAGTTCGCGGTTCAGTGGCCGAGCCTGCGCCGTCTGGGATACCGCTATCGCCCTATGTTCAGCCTCAGCGATCCGGCGCTGCGCCAGATCGCCATGCTCATGGGCCCGGCGATCATCGGCGTCGCCGCGGTCCAGATCAATGTTTTTGTGAATACGAACTTCGCTTCGGCTATCGTCGATGCGACCACCGCCAAAGTACTCAACGGACCTGTCTCCTGGCTCAACTACGCCTTTCGCTTCATGCAGTTTCCCATCGGCGTGTTCGGCGTCGCCATCGCCACGGCCACGCTCCCGGCGATCGCGCGCAGCGCCGCGCGGGACGACATCGTCGAATTTCGCCAAATGCTGGCGCACTCCTTAGTCCTGACTTTCCTTTTATGCATTCCCTCGGCCTTCGGACTCATAGTGTTGGGACGCCCCATCGTCGCGTTGATCTTCGAGCATGGAAAGTTTACCGGTTACGATACCGTGCAAACCGCCGATGCTTTGGCTGCCTATTCCATCGGCTTGGCTGGCTACGCCGCGGTCAAGGTGCTCTCGCCGGCCTTCTACGCGTTGAAAGACGCGCGCACGCCGATGCTCGTTAGCCTAGGCTCCATCGTCGTCAATTACCTGATGAACTCACTGCTCGTTCGTCGCTACGGTCATGTCGGCCTCGCCATGTCGACCTCCATCGTCGCCCTGGTCAACTTCGCGTTGCTAATACTTTTAATGCGCCGCAAGCTGGGACGAATCGGAGGCCGCCATCTGAGCCGGACCTTCGGCAAGATTTGTCTCGCCTCTTTTGTCATGGCCATTGTCGTTTGGCTGGTGAACTGGCAAGTCGGCGTGCAACTACCGCTGAAGGGAACTCTGCTTCGTCTGGTTCAAGTACCCTCGGCAATCGCCGCCGGAGCCCTCAGCTTTTATTTCCTTTGCCGAATGCTCGGGGTGCAAGAGCTCGACGAGGCCATTGGCTCCATCGGTGGCAGATTCTTGAATCGCCTCAGACGTCGTTAGGCCGAACCCGCGTAACCCGTCGCGCTTTT
>JAUYJC010000413.1 GCA_030688735.1 Deltaproteobacteria bacterium | reverse complement strand
CTCGGACTCACGACCTCGGCTTTCATTATCGCCAAGACCGGGCGCGACGCGCTTTTCTTTCAAGGGAGCGGCGGACTGCTAAAGCTTCCGCTTGTCTACCTCAATATTGCCATGGCCGCATTGCCGCTCGCGCTGATCTTCGTCAAGGCAATGAAAACCTGGGGCGCCCGGCCGGCGCGTATCGGAATTTTTCTGCTCTCGGCGAGCGTCATGGCGATCGTTTCGCCTCTATTAGAGCCGGGAGACAACACGCTGCTGCTGGCGATGTTCATGTTCATTCCGGCCATTTTCGGATTACTTTTCGCGAGCCTCTGGCTCCTGGCGGCGGATATTTTCGAAAAGAGCGAAAAAAGCGCCGCCGCCCGCGCCTTCAGCAAGATGGGCGTGGGTACTCTTACCGGCGGCATGGTGGGCGGCTTGATTGCCAAAGGACTCGCTTCCCTTGTCGATCCGAAGTGGCTAATCTTTCTGGGCGCGGTCCTCATCCTTGGCGTGGTTACTCTCATTTCGCACATTCATGGTCGCTTTACGACGAACATCGCTCCCAAGAAACCGGACGAAACGAAAAAGAAGCCTGGATTCTTTTCTCCCTTATCCAATAAGTACGCGCTGACCCTCTTGTTGATTTCGATGACTGGAGCGCTCGTTGGCTTGCTGATCGATTTTCAATTTTACGCGGCGGCGGCCGGCGCCAATATGGGATCGAAGGGCAACGCCGGATTCTTCGCCAACTTTTATATTCTGCTCAATTTCAGCTCGTTGCTGCTGCAACTTTTCGCAACGCCCAAGATCCAGGACAAGATCGGGGTACGCGGCGGGCTGATGGTGCTGCCGATCGCGCTCATCGGTGGAGCTACGTTCGTCACTGCCGCCGCCACCGCTTTCAGCCGCGCTGTTCTAAGAGTGACGGAGGGAGGGCTGCGCTCGTCCGTGCACCGTTCCATCTGGGAGCAGGCGTTCATTCCCGTCGATCCGACGGAACGTTCCACGGTCAAGATCGTGGTCGACGGCATCGCGGCTAGGATCGCCGAAGCGATCGGCGCCATCGCTATTCTCTTATGGCTCAAACAAACGGCGCCCGACGGCGTGCTTCCCATGCCGCTCCATACCAACTGGATCGCCTGGGTCACCCTCGCCACCGTCGCCGCCTGGTTGTTAGTCACTCAGAAACTTAGAGTGCGAATAAAAAGGGACCAAGGCGAACCTAAGCCCGCGCGGGCACCCGATATCGAGTGCGAACGCTTCCCCGATCAATGCCCCTGCACCACGGAGATGGGTAAAGGAGTGACGTGATGTTTAATCGCCGCTGAAAAAGCAAATCAAATTGAAGTCCCCGAATTTCGCTATCAGGAACTCGTGGGTAAAAAGAATTCCTATCGCGAAGCAGTTTCAACAAAAAGACGCTTTGACAGGAGAATGTGCGAACTGCTAGGTTTTCAAAAACTCTTACGCCTCTTCTACGACACGCTCCTACCGCACGCCGGCGAGTTCCTGTAGCAATCGCCAGTTGCTCAGCCGTTCCGCTTGCGTTTTTAGCAGCGCCTCCGACGGCGCTCCATCTTTGTCAAACTGTTTGCCGAACCGCCCCTCGGTGCGCGCGAAGTCGATAAAGGTAAGCGCTTTTTCGCTCTTGGGCGGCGTCCACCAGTCTTCTTTCTGCGCGGGGTTGCCGACGAGACTCAAGCGCTCGCGGAGCATTTCTCCCTTGCGCGGGTCGTAGGTGAACAGTGGAAAAGCGCGCGACTCGACCGCTAGTTTGGCCTGCTGGGCGGACATGCTGTCGAGCACTCCATGTTCGGGCTGGCAGGTGGTGTAAACGTTGATCACCGCCGGCCCCGGATATTCGTTCGCCTCCATGACCGCCTTGTAGAAATGGTTGATGTGCGACGCCGTGGTCTGCGCGACGTAGACTTCGGGGTGCATGAAACAGATATGCGACAATTCCTTGCGCCGTTCCCGTTTGCCTTGAAGCTCCCGGCCGACGGCGGCCATTTTAGCGTCTTGTCCGCCAAAGGAAGCCGTCGACGCCTGGCCGCCGGTATTGGAATAGACTTGCGTGTCGAGCACCAGCACTTTGATATCCATGCCGCTCGCCAACAATCGGCTGAGACTTTGAAATCCGATATCGTACATGGCGCCGTCGCCGCCGATCACCCACAGTCTCTTCTTCTGCCAGCCGATCTGATCCCAGCGAGCGCGAATGCCCATCGCCGCCGCCGGGCTGTTCTCGAATAAGGAATTGGTCCAAGAAACAAGATACGGATTGTAAGGATAGGTCGAGCCGTACACCGTGTTGCATCCGGTCGCGGCAACAATGCCGATGTTCTCCGGCTTGTGAACGAAGCCGGTAGCGGCGAGCATCATGCGGATCGCCGTCGCCTCGCCGCAGCCCATGCAGGAGCCGGCGCCGCCGACGTAGAGCAGCGCGGATTCTTCCGCCAGCATGAAATCGGCGAGCGCCCGCTCGTTGATATATTTCTCGGGGGTCGGCCCGATTTCGCGAAACAGATTGAACGCCGAGCGGTAGCGCGGCAACGTTTTCTCATCTTTTGCGACCATCTTGAGAGCGTGATAATCGAGCTCGTCGCAGACCTGCACGCACTCGGCGCACCCCTTGCATTTGGTCGGATCGATGAAGATTCCAAAGAGCGCCCCCGCCTCGCCTTTTTTTTCCGGAACATCGAAGTATTTGCGAGTGCGAGCCCAGTGGGACGCCACCCACTTCCGTTCATCCGGGTCTTCGATTTCGGCGAGAGACTGCGCCACTTGACCGGCGGGAATGGCTTTGCCAAGAATCGCCGTGTCCGGGCATTCGGTCACACAGGACATGCAGCCGACGCATTTTTCGAAATCGAATTCGGGAATTTCCGGAGCGATGTAGCTGAAATCTCTCAATCCAGCGGTTCCCGGCGGGATCAAGCTGCGTGCCACGCCCAAATCCGCGGGCAGCACCGCCGATCCCTCGCCTTCCTGGTAAGCGCCGATGACGCGCCGGTTGAAATCGTCCACGTAGCGATCGAGATCGAGCTCGATGAGATTCGAGTCCGCGAAGGTCGCGTCGTGGGTCTCCATCGCCGTTCCCGGACGTTTGATACCGGGAGCCCCCTCATCTTCTTGGACTTCGGCCTCGAGCGGATTAAAAAAGGGTTCTTGTGTAGCCAATTGGAATCCTCGTTTCTACTCGCCCATATGCCTGGCGAGATCGGTGACCGAGAGAATGCCGATGGGGCGTACGCGCCCCGCATGCTGCTCGACAACCACGACCCGATGAATCCGCCGCTCCTGCAGTACGGCCACGGCTTCTTTGATCCGCGTCTCGGGACTCACGCTGATCACCGGCTTGCTCATGAGATGCTCGGCGCTCATGCCGCGCCAATGCTTCATATAGGGCTGAATGAAGCGCGCATTGACGAGATCGGTGCGCGAAATCACGCCGATGGCATTGCCCGCTTCATCGACGACCACGAGGGCGCTGATATCCTTCTCGTCCATCGTGATGGCCACCTGATCGACCGGTGTGTCCGGCCGGCAGGTGATCACACCCGGGTGCATCCAATCGCGTACGGTTTGCTCTTCCATAGACTTGTATTCCTACGCCGCGTCGGTCATGACCTCCGGCGGAATCTCGATGACTTCGCTGCGGCCGCGCTTGACGGCCCGCATGTTTTCCATGACCACTTCCTCGCCGCGTTTGCCGAAAAACTTGCGCAAGGACTTTTCTATGGCAGCGTAGACCTCGTCGTCGCTCAGGCCCCGTTCGGTAACGAAGGGTGCCACCCGCAGGAACACCCCCAGCAACACGATGCCCTGCATCCGCTGCGCCAACTGTGCCTGGCTCGAAACTTCCTGCGCGACCTTGACCGAATCCATGGCGAGCACGCGAATCCGGTTGTCGCGGATGAACCGCTTCGCGTTCTCCGGAATGGTCTTCCACACTCGCTGCGGATCTTGGCTCTGATGTTGAACAAAAACGGCGCCGCCCGGCACCAGACCGGCAAGAGGGTTACCGAGATTGAAGGCGTTGACGTTATTGAGCGGCACGAAGTCGACATGCTTCAATTCCGCGTGGGCGCCGATGGGCTCCTCGGCGACCGTCAAAAAGTAAGTCGTGGGCAACCCTTTCTTCTCCGAACCATACATCGGATAGGCTTGCACTTGGAGACCGAACAAATCTGCGACGATGGTGGCGATGACCTTGTTGGTCGTGACCGATCCGTAACCGCCGACGGAATGGCCGCGCATCGAAAACGCTCCTCTTGGGCGGACATCGGGCTCATTCTCAGGGGCGATGGCCAGGGGGTGATGAATGCCCAAGACAAAGAAGCGTTGTTGGTTGCGCGCGCGCATGTGATTGAACACCGCGACGAAATCCCCAGGCCGCACATCGCGGCTACCCAGGCCCGCCGACCCTGAATAGATCGCCGGAATCTGATCGATCGCCGGATATCCCGCCGCCCCCGACAAAGCGTCGCTAAATGCCGCCTTTATCTCCGCGGTCAACGGATTCGATTGCGCGGTGGGATTATCCATGCGCTCGACGACGGCGATGGCCTTGGCATGCTTGAGCGCCTCGACGATCTGCCGTCCCGGAAACGGCCGGAAGCTGGTTACATGCAGGGTTCCTGCTTTAATCCCGTCCTGACGCCGCAGATATTTCGCTGTCGCGGTCGCGGTTTCAATTAGACTTCCCATGCCGACAATCACGTATTCGGCATCGTCCAACTCGTAACCACCGATTGTCCCGTAGCGCCGCCCGGTCAGGGATTGGAATTCATCCATCACTCGCTTCATGATCGGCGGAATCCGGTCGTAGAAATAACGCTGGGCGATCTTCCCTTTCATGTAACTGTCTTGGTTCTGCACTACGCCGCTCATGATCGGATGGGCCGGGTCCATGAGATTGCGCAGCCGATGTTCGCCGTTGGGATCGCCGACGAACTGCTTCATCAACTCGGGCTCGGGAAGCTTAAGACTCTCGATCGTGTGGGTGGTAAGAAAACCGTCCTGGATGTTGAAAAACGGGGTCTCGGACTCCTCGGCGACGCGGCGCGAGATTAGCGCCAGGTCGGCGGTCTCCTGCACGTTACGCGCAAACAACATCCCCCAACCGCAGTCGGCGACCCCCATGACATCGTCGTGACCCGCATGGATGTTCAGCCCCTGAGACGTGAGGGCGCGGGCGCCGATATGAAACACCGCCGGCAGCCGCTTGCCGGCGATCACGTAAAGGACTTCCTTCATCAGAATCAAGCCCTGCCCCGATGTGAAATTCGCCACGCGCCCGCCCGCCAGGGCGAAACCTTCGCAGGTGCTTGCGGAGCTATGCTCGGATTCTAGTTCAAGGAAAGCCAGCGGTTCGCCCCAGAGATTGCGCTGGCCATTGGCAACGGCCAGTTGATAACCACCGCCCATGTTGGTCGACGGCGTGATCGGGTAAGCGCACGCACCCTGCGTGATACGAGTTTCCACCCACACCACCGCCTCTGACCCATCGGCGGTCGTGGCGATACCTGGAAAAGGTACAGACTCGCTACTCGGTTTCATTCTGCTCCCCAATCGTAATCGGCCCGCTAATGAATTGGCATCAGCAAAAATCGTTTTGCCGCGAGCGCTCGCGGCAAGCCCTGCTTCCTTTATAGGTAATCCTGATCCGGAGTTCCGCAAGGTCGATGCCATCGCAAATCGGAGCTACCCATTAGAGTAATCGCCAAGAATATTATCAGCTTTAGGAAGGAATCGTCGCGCAATTCGCAATAGTAGTAAGACGCGTTGTCCCACGTCAGCCGAAGACGCTAGTCATCGGCGAGCCGGTTTGCTAAATGGTGAAAACAGTGCCGCCAACCTGAAATAAAATTTATGTCTTAACTATCAATACCTTGAATAGTAGTTTCGCAGTGCGCCTCACCCTGTCCCTGAGGATAATTGCACTGTCCGATCGCGCTCTTACGCGCTCAGCGCACCCACCGGAGAGAACTGGCACACAATCTGCTGTAGTAGTTAGCCCAACGCCCGCAATTCAACGTGCCTGATCATAAACCGAGGTGAACGATGAAATTACTTTTTCTCACGCCGCCGATGCGCAATTGGGCCCGCTGGGGCCAGAAACATATAGCCTGCAACCCCCTGCACGCGCACCTGGCGGCTTTCGTGCGTGAGCGCAACGTCGCGGAGGTTGAAGCCCTCGATTGCCGCGCCCTGGAATTAAATCAGGAAGAGATGTTGGAGCGCATTCGCGCCTTGGCCCCCGACGCGGTTTTTCTCGGCACCCGTTTGGTCACCGACGGCGGCGCGAGCCCGGTGGTTTTTAATCTCGAAGCGATGAGCGCGTTGAAGGAAGCCTTTCCCCGCCTTATCACGATTCTCAGCGGGCTGGGAGTCTCGGCGATTCCGAAAGAGATCATAGGACTGGCGCCGCAGCTCGATTATCTGATTATCGGCGAAGCGGAATGGACGCTGGTGGAACTGCTGGAGGAATTAAAGAAGGATGCGCCCTCGCTCCGGGAGATTCAAGGATTGGCGTACCGCGACAACGACGAAGTTCAGCTCACGCCCCCGCGCCCGCTGATGCAAAACCTTTGCGATCTGCCCATGCCGGCCTACGATCTCTTTCCGATGAGCCGGTACATCGGCTTTTCGCGGATCGAACACTATAACGAGGCGGTCACCAGCCGCGGCTGCGAAGGCGCTTGCAGCTTTTGTTACGAGTGGGGCTTGATCGATCCGCGCCGCAGCGGTGACTTTTTTGTGCACCGCACCCGCTCGGGCAAGCTCGTCGCCGATGAGCTGGAGCTGTTGAACAAGACCTACGGCGTCAAGGCGCTCAACTTCTTGGACGATGATTTCAATTCGGACCGGCAAAAGATGCTCGACCTGCTGGACGAGCTGGAAAAAAGGGACCTCGACATCGAGTGGTTTTTCATGGGTCGGGCGCGCAACCTGATGCGCGACGCCGATCTGATCCCGCGCATGCGCCGGGCCGGTTGCTACCAGGTGCTTTTCGGCATCGAGGCGGGCACGGACGAGGAACTCGCTCATATTCATAAGAGCGACGAGCGCTACACCATCGACGATTTGAAAGGTCTGGTCCAGCTGTTGCGGAACCATGACATCGCCACCGTGGGCACCTATATGAACGGTTTCTGGGAAGACGACGCAGAAAAGATCAAACACCGCTACCGCGTGGTCGACCAGATCGATCCGGATTGCGCCGTGCTGATGCTTTTGACGCCGATGCCGGGCTCGCCGATCTGGCGCCAGGCTTTGCGCGACGCGCGGATCGAAACTCTCGATCTGGAAAATTGGGATGCGATTCACACGGTCATGCCCACGCGCCATCTGTCGAGAAAAGAGCTGGCGGAGATTTCGGCGTCGGCCAACCGCGATTTTTTTAGCCGTCCGGAGCGCATCGACCGCATCCGCAACGGCTACAGCTCGCCTAACGTGTGGAAGAAATTCTCGACCTACCAGGCCGCCGCTGAGATGATCGAACGGTAGCCACTTCGCACGAGCACGAGCAACAGGGAAAGGGCTCTCGCGCCATTTTGGATTATTTCCGTTTCAATTTAACCCGGATTCGGCAGTTGGAGTTACAATCTATACTGAGCGAGGTGTGAGACTGGAGTAGCGGAGGCACCGATCTCCGCAGTATCAAAGTCGTTTTTCGTGCTTGGCGATCTGTTGTCGGCAGGTTACGGATGCCACTCAGGGCATCGCTGATCTCAACTCTCTTAGAGGCAGAACTCCATTTCCGCCAAAGGCGGATCAGCCTCAGGCTGAGCCTTCGATACGGAAGGCTCGCACCTCGCTCCGTGCCTTAACTTTCAAACGCGGGATCCGGGTTTAATTGGGAATAGCCGTTTCAGTGGCCGGGGTCTCAGCCACCGCGCGTCTTGACCAAACAGGAGGCAGTCCATGGAAACGAAACTGATAAATCCCCTCTCACTGGCCAAGCCCAGGGGCTACACCCACGGCGTGAAAACCTCGGGCGCTTCGGCGCTGCTCTTTCTCGGCGGCCAGGTGGCATGGGATCAGGAAGGCCGGCTGGTCGGAGGAGGCGACATCGTCGCCCAATTCGATAAGGCGCTGGAGAATCTCTTAGCCGTGGTTCGCGACGGCGGCGGAACAGCGGAGAACATCGTCAAGCTCAACATCTATGTCACCGACAAAACGGCGTATCTAGCAGGCACGAAAGAAGCTGGCCAAGCTTACCGAAAACATATGGGCAAACATTTCCCGGCGATGACACTGGTGGAGGTCAAAAGCCTCTATGAAGATGGCGCCATGGTCGAGATCGAAGGAATGGCGGTTCTATAGCGAATCGGCTCGGCCGCAGTTTTTTCAATCAGAGCGTCGGAACGATCTCTCCCATGAGCCGTTCCATCTCCTCGAGCATCGATTCAATCGAGATCGGACTGGGAATATTGAGGTCGATGCAGATGTGCCTTACGCCGGCCTCGCGGTATTCAAGAAGTCTCTGCCGCACGGCCGAGCGGTTGGCCAGATCGCGCAAGTCCGGAAACGCGTTCCAGCGCAACGTAAGATCGATTTTCTTGCCATCGCGCCCATGCTCTTGAGCGAGCTGCGACACGAAGGCGAATTTTTTCGTCATCTCCGCAATCGGCATGCGGCTGGTCGGATGCCAGCCGTCGCCGTAGGCTGCGACGCGCCTTAGCGCCCGCTCCGAGTTGCCGCCTATCCAAATCGGCGGTCCCGGTTTCTGCACGGGCTTCGGCAGCAAAACCGAGCGGGGCACGCGGTAGTACTTGCCGTCAAATTGGACTTCCTCCGCCTTCCAGAGATCTCTAAGAAGCTCGATGAATTCGTCGGCCTGTTGATTGCGTTCCTCGATTCCGTGGCCCACCGCGACAAATTCATCCGCGCTCCAGCCCGCGCCGAGACCGACGATCACCCGGCCGCCGGAAAGCACATCCAGAGTTGCGATCATCTTGGCCGTCACCGCCGGGCTGCGGTAACCGGCGACCAGCACGCTCGTTCCCAGCAAGATTTTTTCCGTATGCGCGGCGACAAAGCTCAACACGGTCAACGGATCGTAGGTATTGCGCATGGGTCCGGGCATCTCCCCGCGGGGATTGCCGGGATATTTCGACGCCGGAGCCACCGGCCAGAGCAGGCGCTCGAGAACCCAGAGTGACGAAAAACCTAAAGACTCGGCCTTCCGGGCAACAGCGACGATCGCCTGCGGACTGGCATAGGGCCCAAAGTGTGGCAGAGCGATCCCGAGCTTCAAAACGATCCTTTCAAGATAAAGTATTGAGTGCGCAGGCCGGAGGTTCTTCTTACTCCAGACTCATTACTCAGCACTCATGCCTCATTACTTATTGTTGAGCGCCGCTTCGAGATCTTGGGCAATGGCGAGATATTTCTCGTGAACGCCGGCGCCCATCTCGCGCGTTTCATGTTCCTCGAAGGATTTGAGCAGCGCCGTTTGTTCACCGGCGGGAATGCAATCGTTTGCGATCCTGAACAAAATCTCGTCTTCTTTCTGGATATGCTCCTTCAAAAGACGGCAATAGCCTCGCGCATGGCTCAACAAAGATTCCACACCGCCAGTGTCACCCCGCTCTAAGCCTTCGACCGCGGCCCTCATGGCGCGCACATGACTCCGCCCCTCTTCATGCTCCATCAGCATCACGCCGATGGGTCCGCCTTCCCGCGGTATGCCATGCGCCTCCATCGCCGGGAACAGAAGTTTTTCTTCTTTGAGATGATGGCATTGATCGGCGAAGTTGCTAATGAATTCGAGCGCTTTCTTCCAGTGGCTCAATGATGGCACCGGCGGGACGGCCAGGAGTTTCTCCACCGCGGCGAGGACTCTTTCGATCACTCGATGTTCATTGCTCAAGACTTCCGTGGGCTTCTCGAACTGATGGTACCCCCAAGCACCGTGCATATGAGCGTATTCCATGTTTAACCTCCGTCGTTGTCCAATCGTCCTCGAGCCTACGCGGCGTCTTGCAAAGTCGTCGCCGGTTAGAACGAAACTTATCCTTTAGCATGCACATGCCACGAGTTCCAGACAAATGAATTTCACTTGGCAAGACGATCCCCCTGGAACAATGCGGTCCTTATGCCGAAGATCTCAGTCCGT
>JAUYJC010000409.1 GCA_030688735.1 Deltaproteobacteria bacterium | reverse complement strand
CTCGGACTTCATCGAGGTTCAAAACGATGCTTCCGCCTTCCTGAACAACTGAAGGCGGTTATACAGAATTACCGATGGGATGTCCAGCTGTGATGAGAAAATCTTTATGCACCGGAGGCTTACTTGCTAGGGCAAATTCACCCTGCAATTGTTGCGGGATCGATTGTAGCGTAAGAGTTCCCATGTTATTGTTCGGGAATTAATATGGAACAAACAACCTTTCGTACTATCGCCGTGTCGGTCATCCAATGGTTTGACGTTGAATATGGCGCCGACGCGCTCGCTCCGGCAACCGATGATCTCGACCGCATCCACTGGCTGCGCTGTTTTTCCCTGATCAATTTGCATTTGGGCTGCCTCGGCGCTTTTCTGGTGGGCTGGAGTTGGACAGCGGTCGGGGTGGCCGCCACGCTTTATCTGGTGCGCATGTTCGCGATTACGGGGGTTTACCACCGCTACTTCGCACACCGAACCTTTCGCACTTCGCGGTTGATGCAATTCGTCTTTGCCGTTCTCGGCGCATCTTCGGCGCAGCGCGGCCCGCTTTGGTGGGCGGCCAATCATCGCGAACATCATCGATCCTCGGATACCCCCGCCGATCCTCATTCGCCCGTCCAGCGTGGTTTCTGGTGGTCCCACGCCGGATGGTTTATGAGCTCGCGCCATCTTTTGACCGACTATAAACGAATTCAGGACTTCGCGCGTTTTCGCGAGCTGGTATGGTTGAACCGTTTCGACTTAACCGTACCCCTGGCGCTGATCGCGGGCCTCTACCTCGGCGGCGCGGCATTAGAGCATGTAGCGCCCGCGCTCCAAGTCACCGGACTTCAGATGGTTGTCTGGGGGTTTTTTATCAGCACGACGGTGCTCTTTCACGGGACCTGCACCATTAATTCGCTGGCGCACATCATCGGCCGGCCCCGTTATGACACCGGGGACCATAGCCGGAACAATTTTTTCCTGGCTTTGATCACCTTGGGTGAGGGCTGGCACAACAACCACCATATGTATATGAGTTGCACGCGCCAAGGCTTCTACTGGTGGGAAATCGACATCACCTATTACGTTCTCAAAGCTTTATCGTGGACAGGGCTTATTTGGGATCTAAAACCGGTGCCGGCCAAGGCATACGATCGCGCGACACAACTGAGGGGCGAGCGGGCCGCTGCCTGATGAGCGTCCTTCCGTCAATCTCGAATTCGCCGCCTCCGCCCTACCACACCAATACTTGAGGGCGTAGAGTTTGATTACGTTTTCCCGCCCGGCTATCCCTGTCAGCGTAATTTCTCACCATGGCCCGTCTCCGGTAAAGTCGGAATGAATTCATTCAGCGTCGACTCCGTAAATCACCCGCGTCTTTTTGCCTAATCAAAGCCAAAGATTGTTTTGATCGCAAAGCCAGACACCGTTACCGGCCTCCGTTCGCCGCAGCGCCTTGTAGCTTCGATCCGATCCTTGATACAACAAAGGTGTGCGAACACCGAGCAACCAGGAACAGGCAACCCATGAGTCGAAGTTTTTCTACGGCTGGACAATCGTCGCCGTCGGATTTCTCGCCCACATCGCTTCGGCCTTTTCGATATCGAGCACCCTGAGCGTTTTTCTCAAACCGCTGTCGAGCGACCTGGGAATCTCCCGAGGCATCTTTTCGCTCATCCGCTCGGGAGAGATCCTTATCGGCGCGGCGGCGGCGCCGCTGGTGGGCACGCTCATAGACCGCCACGGCGGAAGATGGCTCATGGCCGCCGGAGGTCTGGTTTCGGGGGCGGGCTTTCTGCTTCTCGGTCAGGCGAAAGATTTTTGGCAGTTCCTGCTTTTCCGCTGGCTCATGGTCAGTCCGGGCGACGCCCTCATGGGCTCGCTAGTGGTGAACGTTTCGATCTCGCGCTGGTTCGTGCGCATGCGCGGCCGCGCCCTTGCACTCGCCAATATGGGCCACGGCCTCGCAAAGGTCGGCATGCCGCTACTGGCGGCCTCACTCATCGCCTACACGGGATGGCGGGGGGCTTGGGGTGTCTTCGGTCTTCTTACACTGGCGTTGGTCGTCGGCCCCTCCTTACTTTTCATGCGCCGGCGCCCGGAAGACATGGGTCTCCTTCCCGATGGAAGATCCACCACTGAAGAGGAAAGAATCGCGTCCGGGAGCGCAACTGGTGTCGGGAGAGCGCGCAAAAGCGCGAACGCCGACGTCGCCTGGAGCCGGCGCGAAGCGCTGCGCACTTCCGCCTTCTGGCTCATCGTTTTCACCTTCGGTGTTGCCCACGTCGGCGTGACCGGATTGAATCTTCACGTCTTCTCCTTCGTGAGCGATCAGGGCCATCCGACGATGGTGGCCGCCTTCGTCATGAGCATCATCGCTTTCATGCAGTTCAGCACCCCCATGGTCTGGGGAATCCTCGCCGAGCGCTCGGATATCGGCAGGCTTATTATGGCCAAATTTCTGATTCAAGCAGTGGGAATTTTGTGGGCCCTGTCCGGCCCGGATCTGTTTTCCCTTTACGGCGGCTTCTTTCTCTACGGCATCGGCATGGGAGGAACTTCCATTCTGGCGGAAATGATCTGGGCCAACTACTTCGGGCGCATCTCGCTCGGAAAAATTCGCGGCATGGGCTCATTACTCACCAGCGTCTTCTCCGCCGGCGGACCGCCCTTTTTCGGCCTCCTCTTCGACTACACGCAAAGTTATCTTCTCTCCTTCAGCATCTTCATCGGCCTCTTATTCGCCTCGTCCCTCTTGAGCCTCTTCCTCCGCCCGCCGAAAAAGTAACGCCGCCTAGAGGCTTACTATCCAGTCTTAAGTGATGACAGCGACCAGCACGCAGTTTTGATACGCGGAAGGCGCAAACAATCGTCCAGAAAAAAATGTTCTTCAGGCCTTTGTGTGAAGCAGGGCTCGGAGTTTGCACCGCCGAGGCGCAGAGGGCGCAGAGACTATCGCCCAAAAATAGCAACTTGAACGTACCCTCTGTGAACTCTCTACTACTATAGTTCAATATCTGCGCGGCGTGCGCAAATGTTCTGGAAGCTGAAAGCACTCGGAGTCGGAAATTACTCCCGCCAAGGCGCAAAGTCGCCAAGTACGGAGGGGAAAGATAAAAATTCTTACGAATGATCTTCACCCGTATTCCCCGACCTTTGCGGCCTTGGCGTCCCTTCGACGTTGCTCAGGACATGCTTTGCGGGAGATACTCCGAGATTCGGTTGCGGCTTCGCCGCGCTGGGTCTCTGTCGTAAATATCTCGTCACAGGAAACCCAGAAGACGGAGAAAATGAAGAACCCCGTCGCAAGCAGCGGGGTATCAGAAGGAATCGACCAGCTAATCGCAGCAAGCTGCGGGGAATTAACCCCGTAGAGATTAAAACCGGCCTTCTTTCTCCAACTTTTTTACAACGCTGTCATCCACCAAATCCTCGGCCTTGAGGCGGCGGACTTTTTCGTTGGTAACGCCCAGCAGGCGGATGACGTTGCGAATGCCGTCGACGCTCGGAAAGAGTTTCCTCTCGTAAATACCGACGATGCTTTGATATCCTTCCTCGGCGTCTTCGACACGCCCAAGGCGAAGTCCGTTGACCAAGCTCTTGACGACCTGGGATTTGTTCGCAGGGA
Source organism: Deltaproteobacteria bacterium (assembly GCA_030688735.1). Lineage (GTDB taxonomy): Bacteria > Desulfobacterota > Binatia > UBA9968 > UBA9968 > JACPFE01. The sequence goes on along the minus strand of JAUYJC010000409.1, from coordinate 1,274 downwards.
CTCGGATGAAAGCAACGCTGTCGAGCAGTCCTCTGAGCACGTTCTCCACAACCGCCGGGGACGAGGCGACGAAGCTGCGCCGTGAGATGAGCCCTGATCCCTGATAGGGAATGGCCAATTTTTCCAAATCGGCGAGGATGCGGAATCCCTTGTTCTGAAGCAACGCGGCAAAGGTGTAGCCGATCTGACCGCCATCAATGACGCCCGAGATCATGGCTTCGGCGCGCACGCCGTCGGCACCCAGAGTCCGTATCGTAATGCGGTCTCGCTTGGGATCGAGTCCCCAGTGATCGAGCGTCAACATCGTGAAAATCCAACCGCCTCCGCTCAAGCTGTTGACGCCCAGACTCTTATCTCTCAATTCCGCCGGGCTCCTGATTTTTGGGTTCACGACGAAGGCACCGGTCAGCTTATTGATCAGCCCGGCCACGAAAACGATGTCAACCCCTTCCGCAATTGCGCCGAGGTTCGCGGCCGTGACCGAGCCCCAGTGCAATTGGGATTCTCCAGCGCTCAACGCGGCCATCCCGATCGGACCGCTGCGGACTTGGACGAAGCTAAGATCGACGCCGTACTTGCGAAAGAACCCCTGATCCTCGGCGACATAAACCGCTGCTTCCCTCTCGCTGAAGGATCCCGTAGTCATGACAACCTTGGTCAGCGGGACCGCCGCTCGGGCGGCGGCGTTGCCGAGTATTAAAAGAAAGAAAAGCCCTATTGCGAAGCCAGTCGATCGAACTTTCATTGCGAAATGCTCCTAAGATTCAATCCGATCATAGGGTGGAAAACTTGATGGTGTTTGCAATCGCCGATCCCTCGGAACGACCAGGGCATCGACGGCCACCACGCCCTTGCCTTCGGGCAGTACGATCAGTGGGTTGATGTCGATGCTATCCAGCTCGTCGCGAAAGCGCTCTGCATAGGCCGAGAGCAGCGAGAGAGCGCGGGCGAGCGCTTCGATGTCGGCGGGCGCGCGGCCACGAGCACCGGCTAAGAGTGGATACCCCACGATCTCGCGAATCATCTCCCGCGCCGCATCCAAGCCGAGCGGCGCGGCGCGCAGTGAGACATCGCGGTAGATCTCCACGAATATGCCGCCCATCCCGAACATCACCATAGGCCCGAAGACCGGGTCGCGCTTGACGCCGACGATGGTCTCCACGCCGCCTTCGATCAAGGGCGAAACCAACACGCCGTCGATCCGAGCGATCGGCGTGGCTTCCCTCGCGCGCGCCATCAGCGTATCGTAACCGGTCGCAACCTCGTCGGCGGAG
>JAUYJC010000271.1 GCA_030688735.1 Deltaproteobacteria bacterium | reverse complement strand
ACCCATTTTGGCCATGGGCTCATCTGCAATAGCTTGTTTCCCTGGCTTGCGGGTCAGGATTTATTTATTGCTCCGCCGTTCAGCACCGAGTGTCTCATGCGGTTGGGCCGGCTGGTCGATGAGCACAAGATCACTTTCCTGTCGTCGGTCCCGTCGATGTGGGGACTGGTGTTGAAAGCAAGCAAACCGCCGGTTGCGAAGAGTCTGCGTCGCGTTCATTGCGGCTCGGCGCCGCTGTCCGGCCGCTTGTGGCGGGAGATTCAACAATGGGCGGGCACCAAGGAGGTCTTTAATGCCTACGGTATTACCGAAACCGGCAGTTGGGTGGCCGGGACGTCGGTGGGAGAGCTCGAGCCGGAGGATGGTTTAGTCGGCGTGCCCTGGGGCGCCGTCATCAAGATTCTCAAGAGCGCCGAACCCAATGCTCCTTTCGATCGCGACGCTCCCTGTCGAGCCGGAGAGACGGGGTTTGTCTGGATTAACACGCCGTCGTTGATGCAAGGTTACTACCGCCAGCCGGAGTTGACCGCTCAGGTGATTTCGGGCGGGTGGTTTTACACCGGCGACATCGGCGTGGTCGATGACCGGGGCTGGCTTTACCTGAAAGGACGGGAACGCGAGGAGATCAACAAGGGCGGCACGAAAATTTATCCGGCGGACATCGACGCGGTGGTCGAACAATTCGAGCTGACCAAAGAGGTTTGCGCTTTCGCCATGGCCGATCCGCTGTACGGTCAAAATATCGCGATGGCGGTGGTCTTAAAAGATGAAAGCGCGGCGACGATCCGGGCGCTCCATGTTTGGATGAAACGCCGCCTGGCGGAGTTCAAAATGCCAGTGCGCTGGTACACCATCGACGGGCTGCCGCGGAACTCGCGCGGTAAAATCAGTCGCAAAGAGGTCGAGGAGCGTTGCGCGGCAAAAAATCCGTTGGATCTCCAAAGCATCCTAGGCGCCAAATGACGAAGAACAGGTCGCACCGGCTGCGTTGCATCGACCTTGATTCTTCGCGCGGCAACAACAGGTGGAAATGATCATCGAGCACGAGCGAAGAAAAGCCGATCTCCTCAATTTCTTACGGTCGATTCAACGGCCGGATTTTCCGCTGCCCGAAATCGATGGCGACTTGAGCCTGGTTGAGTCGGGTCTGATCGATTCGCTGGCCTTACTGCAGATCATCACCTATCTGGAACAAGCCTATAACATCGATTTCCGCGAAAAAGGGATAGACCCGGGGGAGCTCCGGTCGGTCAACGCGATCTTGGAATTCATCGGGCCAGAAACCGTCGCATGAAAGCAGGGGCGTTGTTAGTTGCCTACCGGAGGGTGGCGCAATTTCATGAAAACGAAGCGCTGATCGGCTGGTTGCAGGGTTCCAAGGTCGTCGTCTGGTTAACGCCGCGACGCCGCAAAGCGATCCTGTGCATCGGCGCAATCTTCGCGGCGATCGCGGGAACGGTGAGCCGTCAGATGCGATCGGGCGACAGCCATGAAGGCGCAACCTGGTTGGTGCCCGTCGCCGCGCTGCCCATTCTCCTGGGGTTGGTCTATCTCCTGTACTTGATGGCGGCGCGCTTTAACCGTTTGCCTGCGTTTGTGCGCGCCCGCCCGCAGATCTGTGTCCACGCTTTTTTCTGGGTCCTTTTGGTCTCGATCTGGCTCAACCCTTTCCCGTCGGCTTTCGCCGCCGCCGTCATGGCGCTCGTGGCGGGATCATTTCCTTACTTGATCTGGCGCTGCGGCTACATGGTGCTCTGCGGTCAACGGGGCAAGGCGGCGGCGACGAAATTTACGGATCATTTTTTCTACATCTTTCCGGTATGGGATGGGACCAATACGCCGCCGGGCAAGGGGCACGACAACCTGTCACGGGCGGAGGCGCAGACAGCGGCGGTTTACAGCCGCTCGGTTCTCGCCGGCATCAAGCTCCTGTTGCTCGTGGCGCTCTGGGAGGGACTGATGCGTGTGATCGGCGCGGTGGTTTATGGCGACCCTAAGAGCGCGCTGACGGGGTTGCTCGCGGGGCACCATCTGGGCATTCCGCGATTAAGGTTCATCGTCAACGGCGACGTAACTCCGCCGCTGGTGATTCTCTGGCTGAGCCTTTATCTGGAGTTGATCTGGGAGTGTCTTCACATCGCCGCCAAAGGCCATGTCTGGATCGGCGTGCTGCGGCTATTCGGCTTCAATGTATTCCGCAACACCTATAAGCCCTTGCTGGCCGAGTCTGTCTTGGAGTTCTGGAGCCGTTATTACTACTATTTTAAAGAACTGATGGTTGAGTTTTTTTTTCTGCCTACTTATCTGCGCAGATTTCGCGAACGGCCGGTGCTGCGTATCGTCGTCGCGGTATTTGCCGCGGCGTTTTTTGGCAACATGTACTATCATCTGCTCCAGGCCAAGCGTCCCCTCATTGACGGCGATGTCGGCAAGTTGTGGTGGATTCTCGGCGCGCGTCTCATTTATTGTCTCATGCTGGCGGCCGGGGTCGCCGTCTCCATGTTGCGCCAGCAGCGCAAACGCGGCCGTGGAGCCGCCTCCGGCGTGCCCAAAGGTGGCGTCCTCCGGCTGGGCCGGATCGCCGGTGTCTGGACATTTTTCGCCATCATCAATTATTGGAACGTGACGGCCGGGGTTACAATTTCAGAACGGACGCGGTCGTTTCTGTCGATCTTCGGTATGTAACGATCATTTGAAACGGCGAAGAGTCAAATCACACTATGCCACGGACAACTTTTTCGATCGCCGCAGCTTTGGTCGCAGCGTTGATATTCACCGGCTTTCGCTTGTGGCTATATTTTGAACGCCGCTCCGATCTCCACGGAGTGAGCCTGGGCGAGTGCCTGAGCCTTTTCTGGGTCGGCTTTCGTCTCGACGGCGTGATCGTCAGTCGATCCTGCGCGCTCGTTGTGCTCGCCGCGCTATTGTTCCCGGAGTGGCTGTTTACGGTGAGTCAACCGTTCCTTTTGGGCTATCTCGGCCTGATGTTTTTCATCTGCTTCTTCGCTGAAATCTGCGGCCTTTATTTTTTTCGTTACTACGACTGCCGGCCGAATTATCTGGTCTTCGAACATGGCGCCGACAAGGAAGTTGTCAAGACGGTGCTCAAGGCCTATCCGATGTTGCGCATTGTTTTGCTGAGTGTGGCCGGAGCGGCACTCGCTCTTTTGCTATTTAGCTGGCTCGCATTACCAGCCCTGCCTGTACGGGGCGTGCTGACGGCTTGGTATTGGGACCGATGGGCCAATTTCGCTTGGCTCCTGATCGTCGGTTTTGCCACTAGAGGAACTTTCGATCACCGTCCCCTCAATCCCAGCTTGGCATCGATCACCAATAATCGCATTGCCAATGAAATCGCGTTGTCCGGAATTTTCAATTTACTCTATGAATGGAATCACCGGCTGAGAAATGAGTTTACGCCGCTGAAAACCGTCATGAGAGTGCCGGCCGCCGATGAGGCGGCGCACTGCACCCGAGGTCGACTGGCGGCGCAGGGGGCGTTAACGGATGACTCGCCGAACCCTCTGGTGCGGCATATCAAAGGAAGGGGCGTAACCCAACCGCTCAATGTTGTGTTGGTAGTGATGGAAAGTTTTACCGGGCGGCTGGTCGGTTGTCTGGGAGGAGAGCCGGCGCTGTCGCCTGAGCTGGATAAATTGGCGGCCGAAGGAGTGCTGCTCGAAAGGTGCTATGCCACCGGCGAGCGGACGATTCAAGCACTGGAGGCCGCGGTATCTTCTTTTCCGCCTTTGCCGGGTGCGGGGGTGGTCAAGCGGCCGCAGGCGCGCCGGGGTTTTGCTACGCTCGCCAGCGTACTCAAAGAGCGTGGCTATGCTACCCAATTTTTTTACGGCGGCCAGGGGATCTTCGATCAAATGCGCGCTTTTTTCCTCGCCAATGGCTTCGACACCTTCATCGAGGAAAAGGAATTCATCGATCCCGTGTTTCGCGGCACGTGGGGAGTTTCCGATGAAGATCTCTTTCGTCGTGCGGATCAGGAGTTTCGCAAGCTCGATGCCCAGGGCCGGCCGTTTTGCGCGACGATCTTGACGGTCTCGCTGCATTCCCCGTGGGAATATCCGCCTGACCGAATTCAGCCGTTGCCGGCGCAGACTCTGGTTCCTCCTGGTTTCGAGCTGGAAGAGCTCAATAATTTTCTTTATGCGGATTATGCCATCGGCAAGTTTATTCGTGAGGCGCGCAGCGCGCCCTATTTCGACAAGACGTTGTTCGTTTTCGTCGGCGATCATGGCGTGCACCTGCGCGGCGCGGGTCTGGTTCCGGTCGACGATTACCGGGTTCCGGCATTGTTTCTGTGCCCGGCATCTCTACCCCCTCGCCGCATCGCTCGGGTAACCAGCCAGATCGACCTGCCGCCAACGATCATGGGTATTCTCGGCGGCGACTACCGCGGCCCATTTTTTGGCGATGATGTTATCCATAGCCAGAGCGACGACCCTTTCGCCATCGTCAT
>JAUYJC010000399.1 GCA_030688735.1 Deltaproteobacteria bacterium | reverse complement strand
CACCCGCTTTCAGGCGGACAACGACCTCGTCATCGTGCCGAACTTGCCGGCGCGCAGCATCGACCCATCGAAGAAGGCGGGCGATTTCACCACCAAGGCCGGCCTCGACGCCACGGTACCGATCGCGCAGCGGGAGAGGTTGAAAAGAATCACCGTTCCCGCAGCGGTGCGGCAGAAGGTGGCAAAGACGATTGCGGGGATTCTGAAAGAAAGACAATAGCTCGCGCAAAGAACGCAAAGACGCCAAGAAAAATTTCGCAATTCGAATTTGATAGTTTGCGCCTTTGCGGAATATACTTTCTTGCAGTCGTTTTGCTTAACATTTTACAGGCAAGCGCCTAACACACGGAGTTTCGCCGATGACTGAAGCCGCCCTGGGAATCACCAAGTATCCAAACATTTTTAGCACCGTCCAGGTCGGCAGTCTTATCAGTCGTAACCGGGTGAAATACGCGGCCTGTTCGGTTTCAAACTTCAACGCGCGCGACGGCTCGATCACCGATCGGGAGTACGCCCGCATGGAAGTGGTCGCCCGCACGGGAGCGGGCATGATCACGAACCAGGGAGCTTATCCCGACCCGGAAGGGGCGGGCAAGGCCTACTACCGCCAGTTGAGCATTGCCGACGACAAGTTTATCCCCGGCTTTCGCAAGGTCGCCGAGATGATTCACGGCGCCGGAGCGATTGCGATCCAACAAATCTTGCACGCCGGCCGTTACGGCGGAATCGACCTGGACCATTGCGTCCAACCTTCCGACGTGCCGCAAACTTTGCGACACTTCCGTTCGCCGCGCCATTTAAGCCGCGAGGATATCCGCCGGTCGATTCAAGATCACTTCGAGGCGAGCCGGCGCGCCGTGGAAGCGGGCTTTGACGGCGTAGAAATTACGGCGTTCATGGGCTACCTGTTGGCAAATTTCCTGTCGCCGTTCACCAACCGGCGCACCGATGAGTACGGCGGCTCGCTGGAAAATCGCGGCCGCTTCATGGTGGAACTCTTGAGCGCGATCCGCGAGCAGATCGGCAAAGACAAGCTCCTGATTATCCGCCTGAACGGCGACGAGCTGATGGATGAGCATGGCGGCAGCAGCCCGGCCGAGTGCATCGAGTTCATGAAAATGGCGGAGCGGGCGAGTGCCGACTGCATCAGCATCGTGGTGGGCTGGCATGAATCGACGCGCGGAGCGCTGGGGCGGGACGTGCATGACGACCAGTGGCTGCCGCTGGCGGAGAACGCCTCGCGAGCGGTGAAAATACCGGTGGCCTTCGGTCCGCGCTTTTGCGACCCGGTCAAAGCCGAACAGGCGTTGGCAAGAAACGCATTCGGTCTCTGGGAGGTTTGCCGGCCTTTTTTGGCGGACCCTGAATTGTTGCACAAGGTGGCGGAGGATCGTCTCGATGAGATCCGCCCCTGCGTCGGTGGGCTGCTCTGTCTCTCTCGGATGTTTCGCAACTTGCCCTACATTTGCGCGGTGAATCCGCGGCTTGGCCATGAGGTGGAGCCCGAATACGAAATGCGCCCGGCGCGAATGCACAAAAAAGTGCTGGTCATTGGTGGCGGTCCCGGCGGTCTTGAGTGCGCGTACACGGCGGCGCAGCGCGGCCACTCGGTGGTGCTGTGCGAGAAGAGCGAGCGCTTGGGCGGGCAGTTGATCCCGGCCTCTAAAGAGATCGGCGGCGGCCATATTTTTGTCGATCTGGTGCGCTACTACGAAGCCATGTTCAAGAAATGGAGCGTCGATGTGCGGCTCGGCACCGAAGCGACGCCGAAGCTCTGCGCCCAAATCGCTCCCGACGTGAGCGTCGTCGCTTCCGGCTCGCAAATCGAGCATGTGTCGATTCCCGGGATCGAACGAAATCACGTGGTGATCGCCCACGACATTTTAGAAGAAGGTTCTCCCTGCGGTGAGCGCGTGGTGGTTATCGGCGGCGATAGGATCGGGCTGGTGGCCGCGGAGTATCTCGCCTCTCGCGGTAAGCAGGTCACTCTGATGGAAGCGGGCAAGAGGCTCGGCGAGGATGTGATCGCGACTTTCAAATGGCGTCATGCCGCCTGGGTCAAGGAGCTGCAAATTCAAACGTTGCTCAACACCCACGCCATGGAAATTACCGAAGCGGGGGTGCTGGCTGTAGACGCGCAGGGTGCGGAGCGGTTGGTGCCCGCCGATACGGTGATTCTCGCTCTTCCCCGCAGCCCGCGCCAGCAACTGCTCACCGACCTCGAATTTGTCTGCGACGAGCTTTACGTCATCGGCGATGCGGTGAAGCCGCGCTCCATGCACAACGCGATTCGCGAGGGCTATCTGATCGGCATTCGGATTTGACAAGAGCTCTTCTGGGTTTCCTGTGAAGAAATATTCACCACCGAGACGCGGAGTTCACAGAGAGCGATATAGTACCGAGTCCCGAGTTCCGGGTTTCGAGTTCAAACCCGGGACCCGAAACCCGAGACGCGTGACGCAAGTTCTCGATGCCCTCGGCACCTCGGCGGTTCAAACTCCGATCGCTGTTTCACACAAAAGCCAGAAAAACCTTTACAGGAGGTGAATGAGTGAAGATTGATATTTTCCCGCATATCTATCCCAAGCGCTTCGCCGAAAGAATCCTTTCCGATTCGGGCCCCGCCATCGAAATGGCGGTACGCTTTCGGCAGATTCCCGTGCTCACCGAACTCGATCTGCGCTTCCGCATCATGGACCTCTTTGGCGACTACGTTCAGGTTCTCACGCTCAGCTCGCCGCCGATCGAGGTATTAGGAACGGCGCAGCAAACGCCGGAGCTAGCCCGTATGGCTAACGATGGCATGGCCGAGCTGGTGGAGAAATATCCCGCCCGCTTCCCCGGTTTTGTCGCCTCCATCGCGATGAACAATCCTGAGGAGGCCCTTAAGGAAATCGACCGCGCGATCACCGAGCTTGGCGCCACCGGCATCCAAATGTTTTCCAACGTCAACGGACGGCCCCTCGATGAGCCTGAGTTCCAACCCCTGTTCGCCCGGATGGCGGCATTGGATTTGCCGATCTGGCTGCACCCGGCGCGCAGTCCCAATTTTCCCGACTATCAGACCGAGAAGCGGTCGCGCTACGATTTCTGGTGGGTGTTTGGCTGGCCCTATGAGACAACCATCGCTATGGGCCGTCTCGTCTTCTCCGGCATTTTCGATCGGCATCCGAACCTGAAGATCATCTCCCACCATCTCGGCGCGATGCTGCCCTACTTCGAGGGCCGCGCCGGCGCCGGCCTGGATCAGCTCGGCAGCAGAACCGAGGACGCCGATGATGCGGTGGCGCTCGGTCGCCTGCGGCGCCGGCCACTAGACTACTTTCGCATGTTCTACGGCGACACCGCGCTGTTCGGTGCGCTGGCGGCCACGGAATGTGGCTTGGCGTTTTTCGGCGCCGATCGGCTTCTGTTCGGCACGGACATGCCGTTCGATCCCGAGAAAGGGCCAGGTTTCATCCGCGAGACGATCCGTTGCATCGACCAGATGCGCGCCCCGCCTGAAGAGAAAGCCAAAATATACGAGGGAAACGCCCGCCGGCTGCTCAAACTGAAGCTACCGGCCTGAGCATCGGAAACGAGCAAAGGATTCTGCGGAAAAACCGGTGTTCATGCATCGGTAGCCTTGTCTTGAGCTAGGTGTATCCCCACGGGCAAGCCCGTGGCACTTTCCATTACGCCCGTGGGGCGGAATCCTGAGCAAGAGCCCCCGGCCAAGGCCGGGGCTCGAGTCGAAGGGTCGAAGGGCTCAGCAGGAACGGAGTAATTACTGCCATCTGCTTGGATTAGTCGCGGCAGGCGATCAACCCGCGCGTGAGGCTCCAGAGTTCAACCGGTCCTCCCGGCAGGAAAAGCACGACCAGGATAAACAGTGCGCCGAAGACCAAGAGATGAAGCTCCACCAGCCATAGCGCCAGCACTTCTTTCAATATCACATAAAACAGCGCGCCCAACACCGGACCATGGACGGTGCCGACGCCGCCGGTGAGGCCGGCCATCGCCGTGGAGAGCACCAGAGCCAGGAGCTTATGGCGAAATGCTCCGACTCCGGTCGCTTCCGCCGCCGCTTCGTCTTCCCGCACGGCTTGGATGCCGAGGAGGTAGTGCCAGGCTTTTGTTGTTTGCGTTTATTAGAAACCAGTAGCCGAATACCGAATCATCATCTGACACGTACCCTCTCCAAAAAATGGCAATGAGGTTTGCCTGAGCCTGCCGTTGGTCGGATCGGCGTTCGACACCGAATGAAAAGAAAGCAGGGGCGCGTAATCGAAAGATCACGGACCGTGCGAAAAGGGGAAAAGGGGAAAGAAGAAAATTCTTTTCACGGGAAACGTCTGTGCTTCTTGACCTGCCTGCTAATGGGTGACACCGACTACTAGCCGTTGAGCATTTGTCGTGCAGCAGCTGTTTTCATTTCGTAGAACCACTGCCCCGCCGTTACACCATAGGATTTGGTAGCTAACACAGCGCGATGGATAAAAGTACGCGTACGTTCGAGACCATATTTCTTATAAAATGTGGGCAAACGGCCAAGACCAAATCCCACTATTCTAATCCCTACTGCCTTGGCGAGGGCACAGAAATCCTCAAGATAAGCGACTGCCGCGTCAGGAGAACACGTTTGCAAGTGTCTCGGAAGTTTCTGAGCGGTCACATAAGAGCTAGAGTAGCTTTTCTCAGCCAGCGTCAGGATCAAATCAAGAGCTCGGCACCAAGTTGCTTCCCCTCGCTCAGCACACGCTTCGCTCAACTGTGCAAGTGCAGGAATTAGCTTTTTGGCATCGCTACTTTCCCCGGTTCTCTCAGGTGGCACTATAGTCGCGAGACTTGTAAGATAATCTGTGCGGCCCCACTGAATTGCCCTCTGCGCGAGTTGGCACATCCCCAGGACTGTCGGAGCCGATGTAAATCCGTACGCACTAACATATGTAAGCATCATCTGACACTCATCCACCGTCTTAGAGGACTTGATGGCCTCGATAATTTTTTGCACACCGTTTGTGCCTAGTTGTGAGATAGCCGGTGCTAATTTGGGCAGTGCCTCAAGGAACGAAGTCTGCGCTACGGGGTCAATGCCGTCCAGCCACTGTCTGAAATTGTGAAGTATCGTATGCATTCCGCGGCGCGATGGATACGCTCCGGCGATCGCGGATCTCCAAGCTAAAAGTGCGTTATGAGCCATAGGCATGCCCATTCGAACTATCGCGTCTCCGGTTTGGCGAATCGCCGGACCGGCATTGAGACCATTCAAGAGGACAAGGTCAACTACCTGCGCCGCTTCCTGGCGAAGTGTTGATATAGAGTCGATGTCCAGTTCGGCATTTTCTAATGAGTCGAAGAGCTGATAAACAGAATGGTTCTTCTCACTCATCTCTTGAAGATGGTTTCTGAGAATCTGGTCATTCACAATTGTCTTCCTTTCGTACCTGATTCACGCTACATTTTTCTAGGTCACACAACCACGTAGCCCACGCCTCAGTATCCGAACACTCGTCGTAGTCAGCCTCTCTACATGGGCAGCAATCTAATTCATCGACGCGGCTAAGCGACGCGAGCGATAGCGAGCGTCCCTCTTGAGCCATTTGTTAGAAGGTTAATCTGCGCTACTTGCTATCATGGCGCCACCTAAGAAACCTATGGCGAACAAACCAACATACGCCATAATTGATACGCAGTATGTAGCACCAAAACCTACATTATTGCCAATCTTGAAAAACCAATAAATCTCTGAGAGAAATGGAAAGATCAATGTCAGGACCGCTGCAAACAAGCCTGATACCAAAAAAGCGATTACGATTGTCCAAACATGGATAACCAAACCGAGAATAGACGCTGCAATCCATGCCAGACCCATGATCCCACCGCCCAGATACTCTTTTACGCTCATTTAATTCCTCCTAACGAGGCTGTAGAAAAACCCTCCTAGAGGCGGTTTTCGGCACCTCGTCGAAGGTCGATCCTTTTTCTAAGTCGTTCGAAAATCCTGTGCTATCGTTGTCTGCGAGCCGCTCCACGAGGAGATCGTGATGGAGCTGGTCAACGATTTCGGAATTTAGAAGATCGTCGCTCATACCGCGTTTAACTTTTTTCGGTTGCGTCCGGGATTTTTCCTACAGGCTCAACGGACCGCGCTGAAGCTGCGGCGCGCTGAAAAAAGATTCATTCTCTAATCTACGCGCGCCGCCAGCTTCAAGCGCTTGTTAGGTGCCTGCTGGCGACACACCGCGGCTATCGATTGCACTCGGCACGCACGTGAAGAGGCCACGCTCTCAGACGCCTCTCTGCTCGATAGACCGATACTGATCCTCGATCTCCGGCGTCACCGATGGCTGAGTTCGGGCCATCGCGGAACGAAACGAGTCGTTAGTGATGTCCTGGACCTTTTTAAGTGCGTCTCGGGCGGCCTCGTCCACCAGGAAACGTAGATCACTTGCAGAGTAACGCTCAAGCGCCTCCGCCAACGCCCCGAGATCGAAGTCAGCGGCGACAGGTCTGCCCTCAAGATGAAGCGCGAGCATCTCCCGGCGAGCTTCTACGTCTGGAGGCCCAACGTAGATGAGTTTGTCGAGACGTCCCGTCCGCCGCACTGCCGGATCGATTTTTTCCGGTTGGTTCGTCGCTGCGATCACGAAGATCTTCTTCTCTGCACAGCTGTTCAGATGGGCTAGAAACTCGTTGACCTCCTCCGCCTTGTATTGCTGGTGACCTCCCAGTTCCGCTCGCGATGGCACCAGTGCTTCGAACTCGTCTATGAACACCACAGCGGGCGCTTGCTCGGCAGCGGAGTCGAATAGTTCACGAATCCGGATCACACTCTGGTGAATGTAGGGGCTGGCCAGCTCGGAAGGAATTATTTCGACGAAGTAGTGCCCCAACTCTTCGGCGAGCTGGCGGGCGATGTAGGTCTTGCCGCAGCCGGGCGGACCGTAGAGCAGGATGCCGTTCGGAATGGACAGACCGTACCGCCGATAGGGCTCCGGATTCCGGACAGGGGCGACGACCTCACGGCGCAACTGCTCCTTGAGAGCATGCATGCCAGCGACCTTGTCGAGGCCTAGTCCTGTTACGGATGACGGTGGCGTCGAACGCATCTTTGAGGAACTGTCCTGTGAGTTCAGGCCCTCCGCCCTTTCACGGCCCAGAGCATTGTTGAGACCAGACAAGGTTGTTATGCACGCTTTGGAACTGGCTGGCGCAAAGCATCTGTCGACGATCCGGGAGAGTTCCTCTCCACCGAACTTCGACCAGCGGAGAAGGGCGGGCACTCCGCCTGCCAATTGCCCATGTTCAATGCCGGTAGCGAACCGATAGAAGGCTTTCGCGACGAGACGGACTTGGTCCACCTCGGCTGGCACCGGGCCATCCAGGGGTAGTAGGGTGCACATAGCCCCCTCGTCGGTTGCTAGCCACGCTAGAGAAGGGTTGAAGTCCGGGTACATCTGAACAGACAGGCCTCGATCCACCACATCGAGCATCGCGTGGAAGAGCCGCGTTAGACTGCCCTGCTTCGCCTCCCTCAAGCTCTCGTCCTCAACACGGCGACCCCGTAACGCCAGCATAGCGCCACCTGAGTTGGCGGGAGAGTCCTCGGCCGTGAGCACTTGGAGGACAGTAAGAACCTGCGGCGGCTGAGTAGTCCACCACTCTGCCAAGCGACGCGCCCCCGGCGAAGAGCCCTCGGGGCACCGCACAAGCAGCAGTGTCGTCTCAGTGCCACCAGACGAAGCTAGGCTGTAGAGTTCACAGCGCTCGTCTGTGTGCAACACCTTCGTCACAGCAGGCAGGCCCGCCAACGAGTGGCCAGTTGCGAGGGTTGGCCTCTTCTTGATCATCGGATTCAAAACTTCCGGAGACCCGAACGCACCGCGCGCTCACGAGCCGCCTCGGCGTTGCCCTTGGGCTGAATCTGCCATAGGGCGCGCACGACTTCTCTCAGGCCCTCGCCGTCTCCGCCAGAAACTGCCGCTTGTCCCTTAGTAATGAGGGTTTGTGCTTCGGCTGGATCAATGAAAGGGGTGTTGGGCTGACACAGAGAATCAAAGATCTCACGCCAAAACCAATCGTGTTTGAAGAGTACACGCCAACGTAACGCTTCGATTTCTGCGCTCGCCCGTTGGATCGCCTTGCCATCTCCCTTCGAGGCTGCACGCTCCAGCTCACGCCGAAGCATTGCCAGTTGTTGCTTCTCAAGTGACGTCCCAAATTGCCCCACAACTTGTTCCGCAATCTCGACCAGCTCTACGAACTGTGTTTTTTCCACAGGATTTCGATCTGCAGCAGCACGACGCTCTAGGCGCCCGAGTCGGCCGCGGACGGTCTTAGAATCCTCGACAATGCGCCTGGCGTCGTCGGGGTCAGCTCTCCCTGATGTGGTGCTGGGAGAGGGAGGGTGCTCTGGCATCAAGATCGTCAAGATCGCGGCGGAGATCTTCGAGTTCGGTTTGGGTGGACTCATCGGCTGATGTGCGCTCAAGCTCTTCGAGCCGCTCGCGGTATGTCTGAGTCTCCGATGCCACTGTCTGCGAGAGGTTTGAAAAGTCCTGTTCCTCGCGCTGAGCCACGTACAAGTGACCACTGAAGTGCTGATTCAGGTGTGGTACGAAAGCCTCGACAGTGGTCTTCCTAGACGCATCGACCCGAATTGTCACCTCGATCTCCGCTCCTTCCGGCACGGGTCGCCGAACGCCATCGTGGGGCAGCAAGACGTTCCCCACCCATTCGTTCGCATCCGGGTCGTCGAGGAATTCGCCTTCCCAGAGCTTAATCGCGAGGTCGGAATCCGGCTTGTCCGGGACCAGTGCACGAGTCGCGCGGTACTTGACCGTCTTCTCTGCCGGCAGAGGGGCTCCCTTGGAGAACACAGGATCTAGTGTTGGATTCCCTCCGGGATTCAGGATCTCGAAGGAGAGTGTATGGGGGAGAGGTGGCGCCGACGGAACCAGCCCATGTCTCACTCTAAACTCAGGAGTGTCTGTCTCGAGTAACTGCCCCCGTCCGTCGCGGGCGTAGACCCAAAAGGTCGTGATATCGCCTTCCTTGAGGGATACGGGGATCTCGAAGAACCCCTCTTTCAGCTTCATCCATCCGCTGGTCCAGAGCCCGCCCTCTGATTCGAGCTTGATTTCGATATCCCGGGCAGCGTCCACCACGCGCCCTGCCACCGTACACTGCGGTTCAGCGCTGACCGGCTCGTAGGCCAGCTTTAGGTGCACGCAGTCTCCGCTCGTGGGAGCCGTGGACATCGCGGAGGTCTTGGTCCTCTCGAGAGTAGACGCGTAAACCGCTGCGCCACGCCCAACGACCGTCATTGGGTCTGCCGAGAAATCGACAGGGGCTCCAAGACGCGCGCTCAACATCGCACGCAGGAGGGGAGATTGGGTCGGACCACCGACAAGAAGAATCCGGTCCAAGTCCGCTCCGGCCAGGCGCGCACCCGCTAGAGCCTCCTTGGCGAGGATGAAGCATTTCTCTAACAGCGGTTCCACGAGCCCCTCAAGCTGTGCACGCGTGAGCGGTACTTCCATCTCGATAGGCTCTCCGGAGTCGTCTTTACCCAGATCAAACAACGAAACGACGACATGGGTGTCTGTAGACAGGTCGATCTTGGCTTCCTCGGCCTTGACCCGCAGCCGGGAAAGCAGAGCGCTGCGCGCAGCGTTCGGTCCTGAAGCCCATAGATCGTAGGTCGCTTCGATGGCAGGGAAAAAGACGTGCTCAACAATGGAGCGGTCGATGTCTTTGCCACCGAGTAGGTTGTTCCCTCGGTGTTCGAGAACATTCAGTCGGCCCTCTCGGGTCGAGACCACGGCAATATCGAGTGTCCCACCGCCCAAATCAAAGACCAACCAGCGCTGGTTAGCGCTCCCTGGACGGGCGCCGTAGCCGATGGCAGCAGCTATGGGTTCCTGAAGCAGTGGCGCGTCCAGCAGTCCTGCAAGTTCGGCCGCACGGGCAGTCGCTTCGCATTGAAGTGCCCCAAAAGCAGCTGGGACAGTGATCACGGCAGTGGTCATATCCGCGCCGGTCTGCCTGCGCACGTCCTCTCTTAGAGACTTCAGGACTTCTGCGGATAGCTCCTCGGCCGAGAGTTCTCGCTGGGCGGCGGGGAATCGCTTGCGATCCTTCTGGCCCATCCAGCGCTTAAACTCGATGGAAACGTTCTCAGGGTCCGTCAGGAGTGCTGCGTAAGCCCGGCGACCAACGATCACCCGCCCCGTCTTCAGGATGTGCACCGCGGACGGTGTTACATTCATCTGGTCGTTGTTCTGGAAAACTCTTACCGACCCGCCCTCCCACCGCGCGATGCAGGAGTTTGTCGTTCCCAGGTCGATTCCATAGTCAACTGTCTTGGTCATTCAAACACCTTAGTGTGGTCCTGCGGTCTTACAGGAGAACGTTTCACAATGATTTGTCCGGGCTTTATAACCTGTCCGCGCCAGGTCACTGTCGGCGCAATAGTCTCCTCAATGACCGCGTGCCCGTCCGGTAGCCGCTGGTCTTCTCGAACCTCGACAACCTCTGGAACCATGCCGGGATCGTAAGGCCGTCCGGCGAAATCGACCACTTCGATACCCATTCCCTTGAGTGTCTCAGTGATACGACGGACGGCGTGGCGAAGTCCCGCCCCTTCGTTGTTGTCCCTCAACAACTCTGCGATAAGGCTAAGCCGCCAACACTCCAGAGAGAGGGCACATGCCCCATCCGCGTCCATCGGCAGCTCGGCAGGTATTGTTTTAGAGTTTATCGGATGGCTCATCGAGTTCCTCCTTTCAGGAGTGAGTTGTACTGCTTTACGAGAACCGAATCCTGCTCTGCCAAGTCGTCATGGGTCTGGATGTCGGCGCTGTTCGCCGCAATTAGCGCACGGTGCCCAGCGAGCAGTTCGTTGTGTGTCTTTACCTTGGCGTTGTAGTCATCGACGTCTATCTGAATCCCCGCTTTCTGTTGTTCATCAAGTGATTTCAGCTCAGCCTTAAGGGTTTCCATTTGTGCATTCAACCTAGTGAACTCTTCAATTACCGGTTGCAGTTGTGTCTTGAGGTCCGCCATGCGTGAACGACCAGACTCGATACGAGCCTTAAGGGCAGACATCTGAGACCTCTCAGAGCTGGGCGCGTAGGTGCGTGTGGTAGGTGCGGAGGAGACGTTCGAGTTCTGGTTTGAAAACGCGCCAATGAGGATAATGGCGGCTATGGCGGTCAGC
This sequence comes from Deltaproteobacteria bacterium, assembly GCA_030688735.1. GTDB lineage: Bacteria > Desulfobacterota > Binatia > UBA9968 > UBA9968 > JACPFE01. Next base: position 3,164 of record JAUYJC010000399.1, on the reverse strand, counting down.
GCAACGCCAAGATGCCAGCGGTCTACTTTGCGGAACGGGAGTTTCCCGAGAAAGTTGTACCCATTGGCTCCCATGTCGATCACGCGATAGCGCCCTACGGGAAAGATGGGGATTACAAACAATGCTACAAAATAATGCATCGTGACGTATGAGCGAGTCTCCGGGTCGTCATCTGACCTGCCCAACAGGGTGAACCCGATGCCGTAGAATGTCCACAGAGACGGTGCGGAAGAAATGGGCTTGAGCGCCCCGAACACGCGCTGTTTGCGGGCTGCCTCACGAATCTGCGCTAGTCCCTCTTCAATCCGAATCGCTCCCAGTGTGTCTTGGGCCAGCTTGAGCGCCTCTTCCCGTAGCTTTTCGGAGGTGATGAAATCGTCCGCCCAGGTGTAGTCGGTTGCGATCCCGCTCAGGCAAAGAGCAGCTTCTTCACGCGACTCCTGGGCTGCTGGGTGGTCCGTCGGCACGAGCTGAATTACCCTACGCAATTCGGGCTCGATTTCGGCCCGGAAGCGCTTGAGTTCCGCGTCACATGTTCTCTTGTTGCGCTCGCCAGCATCCTGCTCCCGAACAATCTTTGAGCCAAACTCTTCGCGAACGGCACGGCACAATGCTCGGAAGCGCTCAACTGCGGGAGAGGCAATATCGTGCAGGGCGATTGCCACCCACGGCCCGGTGTCCGCCAATTCTTCAAGGCCGGTCAAGATCCGGCGGACGGTCGACCTATCATCGCGAGCAACGGCATCGCGTGCTGCCACCACCAAGGGCTCAGCAGCCAACCCTACCGCATTGTCACGCAGCGCGTAGATTTCTGAGGGGAATGCGGCGGGTTCGAAAGCTCCTCGTTGTTCAAGTTCCAACGCGCCCGCCCAGTAATCATCATCGGAAACGACCTGATGCCATGCTCGAAGCGCTCGGATCCACAGCGGGACACCAGCATCGTCGAAACCGGCCTCGAACGCAGCAAAGAGGCCTCGAAGGGATTCGTCATGGTCCCAAACGGCTCCATCCGGTTGACTGGGGCGCGCCGGCGCTTTGGCGTCCCGTGACCCAGGTGGTCGGTGGAACCAGAAGAGCCTATCACTGAGGCGATGGACGGGATTCTCTAGCCCGCCGATAGCGGCCCGAATATCGGCCTCAGTGCGAGGAATCTCACCCAACAGTGGCATGTCAGCTTCAGTCGTATCCGCAAGGCCAAGCAAGGCTGCGCGTCTCATGCTGGCCGCGGCTTTGTGAATCTCGGACAGGGTGGCGTCGGCCGAGAGCCGCAAGACTCGATATGCGTTCGTCTTTAACCTGTCAGGCACGAACATGGCGTCTTCCGTTCTAAGGTGGACATCTAACCACTGAGTATACTGAACAGTATAGACCACGACGAATAATCACGGTACCGCGAAATTTATCTTTTCGATCCAAAAGTTGTCAAGCACTTTCCATATCATACCGCAATGCCAATATACCTGGGCAGTATATTATCAATATAGCTGCACAGAGCCGGTTCATTCATAGACCATCAGCCGGACTACGAACTTTTTTGTTGCTGCGATTTACGACACGAGCACGCGGCGGAACCTTTGCTCGTCGCGTCCAAGTGTAAATTTGGTCGTTTGCATTTCTTTTCTTTGCCGCTCAAATTAAATTTCTCTTTCCACTTTCTCAGCGATCTCGGATGCCAGGATGCGCTTGTTGATCTTGGTGCCAGAGACCATACAGCGCGTCGAGTGCGAGAGCGATCTCGTGGCGGTCGTTGCTGCCGACGCCGCGCATGATGTCGGTAAAATAAAGTGGTCGAAACACTCAGCCCGAACGGAGCTATTGCCGTTTAGTCGCGGCCGGCGATCAGACCGCGCAAAGAGGAAACCATTCAGATCCTGCGCAAATACTCCCGCGTGGAAGACCACGGCGTACTGGATCACGCCCAGACCTAGCTCACCCAAATCATGCCCGAGTATCACTACCCGCCAACGGATGGATACCAAACCGTCTTGCGAGAAATGGCGTCGAAAAACCCCAAGGCGGCTGCGATGAACCTAACAGAACTCGTCGGCGCCCGCTTCGTCGAGGAGTAGGAAGACAGCGGATTTATTGCGGGACTCCCTCAAAAGTAACCTTCCCCGCCACCGCGCACTGCGGAATCGACGATCACTCTGAGGTTAGCCCACTGTGCGCTTGCGACCAGCAGAATGTTTTGCATCGTCGAGGTGAAGCACTGGGGTTTAAACGAGAGGTTCAATAAACTCTGCATTCCCGGCAAAGGGAATGATGTCGCCCCCCCCTCCCTATGGTTGTTTCATAACAGCTGTGGTAGTGAGAAAGAAAAGGGAGAATTGGCATGGCGGAGTTGAGTAAGCGATTGTTTGTCGGCATCAAGATTTCGACAAAGCTGCAAAATCAGTTGGACAGCCCAGCCCCCGGCACCGAGCGGTACTTCAAGCAGGACAATGGGGAATATCTCCAGATCGTGACTATGGGAGAGGACCGAGTGATCGGCAGATTTGTGAAAAACGGTTTTCCTAGCGGTGATATCGGCGATGTCAGCCGCAACGTTCGTAGCATTGTTGGTCTGATCACGCGGGGTAACAATATGGATGAGGATTCCGTCCACATCTACGTTTCCTAGCAGGCTGCTGAAAAAGACTCATAGGCCGATTGCCCTGAGCATGGTCGAAGGGTGCGCTCAATCGCCTCGCTACAACGTACCAGCTTGCAAAGCGCAAGGGGCAAAGAGCAAAGGAGAACGCTTTGCGCCATGCCCTTAGCCCCTAGCGAACTTTCGCGCCTCGCCTCTGAGTTCTTTTTGACCAGCCTGCAACCGAGTTATTCAGCAACCTGGCAGCAGAGCGAAGCCCGCCCCGTTAGCTTTTTCCGCATGAAGGTTTGATTGACCCTGCTTCGCCAAGGCTGGGCAGGGTTGTTGAACCGTGGCCAACAGTGATACTATCAAATCTCATTTAGAGCTTGGTTCTCGATTATTCGACAAGGCCTCTGGGCTTTAGATGAGCCGGAGGCTTTTTTATTCTCCGTCGCCGAATACCTCGCAGCTTGCTGCGAGGATGAAGGCGAGGAGAACCCTCCGTAGCCTTGGCGAAGGAGGGTGGAAGGGCTTCGGAGAATTTCGCAAAGATATCTCGGAGCTTTGCTCCGAGGAGCTTCATTACTCCGAC
>JAUYJC010000372.1 GCA_030688735.1 Deltaproteobacteria bacterium | reverse complement strand
ATTGGGCTCGGTGAGCTTCTTGGTCCGCTCGCGGTCTTTTTCGAGCACCAAAATGACGTCGGCGTCGGGAACCCTTTCCGCCCAGGCTTGCGGCGCGGTACCCGGTTGCTCGCCGAGGTCGGGGCAAACGGCCAGGATCGGGATCTTTAGGCTGACGGCGACTCCTTGCAGTCGCTCGGTAATCAGAGCTAGCCGATCGCATGCCGGCAGTTCCTGGTTGCCGAGGCGCTGGCAATCGTCGACCACGGCTAGTACCTGTTCGGTGGCGCGGAGGGTTCTTAGGTTTTTGATTCGTTCTTCGATTTGCTCCAGGTCGGATTCGCGTCCGCATTCGACCAGGTAGGTCAACTCCAACCATTCTTTCGCTTCCTCAGCTGTGCGCTTGAGTTTTTCCCAACTCGGAGGGATCTGATCGCTTTCCTTATAGTGTGCTTTCGGCACGCCGTACCAATGAAGCAAAAAGGCGCTGCCGCGCCGGATCGCGCGGTTCTCCAGTCCGCTCAGGCGCGCCAGCGTGCGGACTCTGAGTTCTTCTTTCGACTCCGCGAACGTAAAAAAAATTCCCGGCGCCCGGTTGTGCATCGCAACTTTATCGAGCATTTGTTTGGCAAGCGCGGTCTTGCCGCAGGCCGGCGGTCCGGTGAGCAGATAGAGGCCCGGCAGGATGCCGTCGAGGGCGCGGCTGAGACTGGCGAAGCCGGTTTCCCAGCCGGAAATCTCTTTGACCTGGTGTTGCTGTTGCAGCTCGGCGAGGATCTCGTCGAGCTGCTCGCCTTCGGACTTGAGTGGTGGTTTGTCGGGCATGGTTTCGCGCGCGAGCTTATCGAGTTTGCCGGCCTTGGGCAAGCCGCGGGTTCCGGTGTGCCAGACTCCCCTTCCGCACCTCCGCCACGATAACGCGTCACGACTCCAGCTCCCGTTTTTTCCCGTTTGACGCATTTACCGCCGCGAGTAGAATAAGCGACTGATTAGATTGAGCCGGGGAAAGGGGCAGGATATACTCCGACAAAGGCGCCATCAGAAAGCGATAGCTCTTGGCTGAAAGGGAATATCTCATTCGTCTCGGTGAACGCGCACGAAAGCGGCACCATCACGAAACTGACAAAGGGCAGGTGGTCACCTTTATGGTGCAGTTGGAAGTAGAGGTGGAAGATGGAGTTTGGAAACCGGTAGTTCGTTATGATTGCGCTCATAACTTTGCTCATCGGGATCGCTATAACCCCAAGGGCGATCGTGAAAAGGAAGAGTTAGCGCTAAGTTACGCGGATTCACTAGACCTGGCGGACAAGGACATCAACGATAATTGGGATATTTACCTGGAACGCTTTCTACGAGGGGATTTTCCATGAATGTTTTTGAACAGAAGAATGCCGAGCTGGTCACGGAATTCGACCGTTATGTCCGGGAGCATCCAGAGTTCGCCGAACAGATACCACATAACGCGCTGGTGGCCATGTTGGTTGAAGGGGACGAAGAATTTAATCGCTGGAGTCAAGAAGGGGCAAAGCGGCAGGCCGAAAAAGGACAGCCGGTCGTATATGTGAAGATTAAACGGATTCAGCCTATCCGCTCTCGCATCCAAGAAATGGAGCTCAGCGCGTGAAGGTGACCGACCATGGTCACAACGAATATCGACCAACTCTCTTTTTCCACCGCGAACACAGACACAATCTACAATCCACGGACACGAAATTCCATTTGGCGTCCCGTTTCCTCAAGTAGTATTAACGGTTAATTAGGGCGGTTTCCGGGTTGGATGTACTCACGAACACGGCTAAGTAACGCCGTGGTCTGGGGGGTCTAATTACAACTTCGGATCCGCGTCTTCGCCTAGGTTGGTTTCCCGCTGTGGATCGCGTCTTCGAAGAAAGGATTCGTTGCGACCGAGGGAACGCCACAGGAATTGAAGCATACTGTCACCGGAATACCCAGCTGAGATTGGCGAAGCCGGTTTCCCAGCCGGAGATCTCCATGACCTGGTGTTGCCGTTGCAGATCGGCGAGGATCTCGTCGAGCTGCTCGCCTTCGGATTGTAGCGGTTTGTCTTCGACCATGGATTCGGGCGCGAGCTTATCGAGTTTGCTAGCCCTGGGCAAGGCTAAGTTTCTTATTGACAACCGGGGGCCTTCCGTATTAACCCTTAGCCGGTTCGACCCGATAGCAGTGCGGTTCCAAACAGGAGGTTAGCGGCCATGGAAGAGAAAAAGAAAGGCAACGGGCTATCCCGGCGCTCTTTCCTCAAAAATATCGGCGGCGGCGCCATCGGCACGGCGGTCATCTCCACGGGATTGGTCAAGTCCGATCCTGCAGAGGCCTACACCACAGAAATTGTCGGGGCCGGGCGACGCAAAACGGCGGTTAATCTTAAGGTGAATGGCAAGAATTATCGCGTCGAAGTGGAACACCGCGAAACGTTGGCCGAGGTCTTGCGCGATCAGCTGGGGTTGACGGGCGCCAAGATCGGCTGCGACCGTGGCGAATGTGGCGCCTGCACCGTCATCATCAACGGTCGCAACATGTATTCGTGCAGCCAGCTCGCCGTGTGGATGCAAGGCAAAGAGATTCTCACCATCGAAGGCTTGGCCAGGGGCGACAAGCTCGACCCCTTAGGGAGCGTGCAATTACAACGATACCAATTTAGGATAGATTGTTATATCCCACCAGTGTAAAACATGGGAGCGTTGCAGCCGTTGTTCCAGTTTTAATTTTTCGTTGCCACAAACTGTTACGCCTTTCTCGTATGGC
>JAUYJC010000354.1 GCA_030688735.1 Deltaproteobacteria bacterium | reverse complement strand
CTTCCACTGCCATGCGGCGTTTCTCATAACGGACTTGCGCTCTAACACTAACCGGCTTCATCTTTGTTGCTTTCCTTGGCATAAGTAGACACTACACCAGCTACTACAGAATAGCAAGTACTTTTGCAACGATTGATAGTATGCGGCTTTGACATTGACGACCTGATATCGTACGAAACCCGCCCACAGCAGATTGAGCAAAACGGTGCCAATAACTACGGCCGGCCAGGAAAATAATAAGAGAAGAAGAGGCGCGATGGGCTGCGAGAGGAAAATCGGCCAGCGTCCCCACTCAACTGCTCTGAGCCATGCCCAGGTGAGATTTTCCTGATCTGAGTGCTCAGCGGGAATCCAGCTCACTTCGACTTTCTCCAATTAGCCTAATGTCCCGCTCACCGAACCGCGTAGACGGGCGAAGCCCGCCGGAGCGGGTCGGGTGCATGCGGTGGTTAGGATGCTGCGCTCCGAAGCGAATCAGCGACGCGCTCATAGATACTGCGCCGGCCGTGACAGAAAATCGTTCGAGTGTCTCCCACGATCTCCGATTGAAAGAAAACCACGCCTGACAGGAGCGCGTCGACCATGTTTACCGCTCCGTCCCGCTCTTCAAAGACAACTTGCCATAGGCCGCCGCCGCTAACACCGCCGAAGCTATCGGGCCCTTCGTAGGCCGCGTTGTACTTTGCTTCGAACTCAAGGTAGTCAAACTCAGCGCACTGACGTTCCGCCACGACCACCCCCGCTCCAGTGACTCCGCGAAAGGCCTTGACTCTCGCAAAACCACACTCTGGCGATAGATCGGACGTCCATTCACCGACCATCCCGCACAGGAACCAGCCGCCCATGTCGATCGCGCGCGGTGCCGAGAGCATCTGCTCTCGCCGCTTATCGAGGTTGTAGAAGGTCTTGCTTGACGGGAGCTTTGAAATGTCGGACTGCGCAAGCAAGATCAGCCCAAGGTCTGGTCCGTTGCGGTCGTACGATGCTGGGCCAAGAGTCACCTTCCGTCCCACGTTCATCTCTAGCGTGGCACGATGCACTTGCGGCCCGAAGCGCGTTGGCAAGATCAATCCAATCTCGCCGTTACTCGGGAGTGCGTCGAGCACGTGGGCGGCCGTAAGAATGGTGTGGCGACCGCCAGCTGTGACAAGGGTGCCAGAGCCTGCGACCGTCGCATCCTCGGGCTGAGCAGTTGGCAGGATCTTGACGAATCCGATCGCGTAATCGGAGATGCGATCGTTGACGGCCGCAAAGACAAGCGGCAACTCGGCGGCGGTCAGAATTCGTCCCATTTGCGTGTCGGCGTCCTAACTATTAAGTGAGTCGTTTAGGCCACGCCGTTGCTGGCCGCCTATCCCAAACAGCTCTGCACGACTTGCAAGATTGCTTGTTGAACTGTATCGCTCACTTGCGACTCGAAAGTCAAGCCACGTTTTCTGGCAATTGCCGCCGGCGTGACGGTCAGCCTCAGCATGGTTTGCATCTACTACGCGCTTGATCGAGGCAAGGTTTCGGTGGTGATTCCGGTCAGCAGCACCGGCCCATTCTTCTCGTTGATCTTCAGCGCCCTGGTTTTGCGCGAGGTTGAGCGCGTGACGCTGAGAATCGTTCTGAGCGCCGCGATGATTTTCGGCTGCGTGCTGCTGATCACTTTGTGGAAGTGAGCCCACCGACGATTCCCACGCAAGGTTGTTTCCCGATCGCAGCCGTGCACTTTTATCGCAATTCGCAACCGCGTGAGGGTGAAAGGAGCCGCTTCGTTAGCCTGTGCGCGTGGCTCTGTCTTTTTCAACGGCCTCTTCCGGTTCCATCCAGGCCGGTGTCAACCCCTTGTACAGAACATCTGGGTCGATGTCGGCCCCGTTCTCCCACACAATCGTCCCCATACGAGGATCAACCTTTACCAAACGGAACATCTTCGGATCGTTCCGAATCAGTTCAAAGATCGGACCGTGCAGATAGGGCTCAAGGTCAACTTCTTTCGTTGTGTTGTCGGTAAACTGCAAACGCACCTTGAACCCTTCTAGCGGTTCGACCATACGAACACGTACCGGGCGTGGCATAATGTGCCTCCTCGTTAGTCTAACGGTTCTATGGACAGGAGGGAGATGCCTTGTCGTGCTCTCTCCCAGTTGACGCGAAGCTCCTCTCGATGGAGCGAAGCCCACTCGACGACAAAAGCATGCGGGCGGCGCGGCAAGTCGCCTTCCAGGATTTCCAGAGTATCAATCGCGAATGACGCTTCGCGCTCAGCATACTCCGCATGGAAATGCGGTGGGTGATGGTCGTTGTAGTACATCTAAATAACGACCCCGAAAAACTCGCAAATACGTGGCATCTACCTTCTCCGAAAAAGCTTCTGTCCGAGCGTCCATAATACCTCGGATTTCGCTTTAATGCATGTGTGCCCATGCGGGGCTAACGTTTGCGGTGAGGGCCGGATAGGTGTCTTCGCGGTAGAGGTGTCTCGCGCTCTTACACCACAACAATGTGTGATTGCAAGGTCTGTCCCCGTTACCAGGTAAACTTCGCTCTACACGGCCTCCACTGTGTGGCTTGCCACCGCCAAAGCCGCTCCCTTTGAGCAACAACTGCCGGCGCAATTGCCCTTGTTGCCCTCCCGCACTGCGGGCCTGATACTCAAAGCCCTCGGCGCCAACCAACCTCTAGAACCAATACCCTTTATATTGACAGCCACTGCCACAATGACGGGCTTCTTGAACAACGGTTTGAAACGACTTCAAAAGTCGTCTCAATCCTTATTGGTTCGGCAGTCTCTTTCATGATTGCTTCCTTGGAGGACGCCCCTCGTACTCGACTTCTAGCCATGGTCCCATGCCGACAGCCTGAGTCAGGGGTTGTTTTGATGTTCTGAACAATCTCTCATAACGCCGACGTAGACTTGGATCACTGAAAAGGGCCTGGACCGTTTCTCTGAACCAATCGTCATACGCATATGCCACTCTCAACGCCATGTCCATCAGTGGAACGGGAGGGTATGTGCCTTGAGTTGTTTTGTGTGCAGCGTAGTTGTTTCTGAACTTGGTCATCAATAGCCAATATGATTTCCACTGTGCGCCGGTCATGCCGGTAGCAGTAAATAGATGCTTCCGGAACTTGGCTTGGGCAGACTTGGTTGAGACAACTCTCTTCCAGTGGATTTCGTTGGAGTCAGTCCCAAATACCATGCACCAGTCTATGACCGCCCTTAGCAAATGTGCATCTATTGTTCTGGTCCAGAACTCGCTCTTGCTGTTCATGCCGGAGTAGATCTGTGAGAGAACCCGGTAATAGGCCAGATGGTGTACGAATCCGGCAAGCACCTGGTACTGATGTTTGGCCCAAAGATCGTCATCTATCATTTCATCCATCATTTCCTTTTGCCTAGCAAAGCTCTGCCGCCGCTGCCAAGCGATCAGTCTGAAGCAGACGGTTAGCACTAAAAATGCAGAATGTCCCCTTTTCTCCCTCAATCCATACCACCCCCGACTCGTCCTTAAGCCGCCCAACAACCGGCTCACACGACGCGGATTACCGCGTCGGTCTGAAGCAGAATGTCGGTGTCAGGCAAACCTTTTTGATCTTTTCGGCGGCCAGCCCCGGGGTCGCGCTGTTACTTTTAACGCTTATCATTCGACCTAGACGATTCACGGAAGCACGACGGCGGAGTTTTGCGAGGCCCGTACAGTTCCCGCATCAAACTGGGCGACAAAATCTAGCGTCCGGCCCCGTTCGACAACTCGAAACCTGGAACTTGAAACCGCGATAGCTACGCCGCCGCTCCCTTTCTGTCCGATTAACCGCTCGAATATCCTAGTCGCAGCAATTTATCAAGCGGAATCAGGTTGAGGCTCAGCCCTGAATCCGGAATTGTTTCCACGAGATGGGATTGAGCCTCGATATCAGTACGGCAGCTTGTCCGATCCAGCGGAATATTTAGGCCGGGTTTGTCTGTATGATCGCCGGCAACTTGTTGAGGGTGAGCTTCTTAAGATCAACCTTTTGGCTGGCGTTATCGATGTCGATGCCGACCAAATTACCTTCGGCATCGTAATCAAGGACAACCCCCTCCGTGATCTCTCGACCCTTCGACTGGCGCCCCGGTCTTGTCCGGGGCCTCCCGCTCAGGATTCCGCCCCGTTGGCGTGCTAAAAGTTGCCACAGGCTTGCCCGCGGGGCTCCACTTTCAGTGCTGGGCCGTTCGGAAAGATCGATACACAGCGAGCCTGTGTCGGCGTGACAACTCTCGCTGGTCTACGATTTTGCGAGCTGCTGCTTTTTGCCGACCGGCACCTTTGTCATCTCGATCACCAATCGCAACGCTTCGTTGACCGCTTCCGCGTTATTTGCAAAAGCCTTGGCCACATCCGGGGCTAACAGGACTAAGTTTGTCCCAGCCCGATATCGCTCCGCGTATTTCCCTCGCACCCCGCGCTTGAGCAACTCGCGCAGGTCGTACTCGGGACGTAGCTCATCGTCTATTTCACTCTTGCGTTTCTTCTTCATAAGCTTCTCTCTCAGCGCGGGTCAGTTCCCGCGCGCTAATGATCCGAATCCGTTCCCCGCGCTCGGTATGGGCCACCATTAACAGACGGCGGCGATTGGACATCGCTGACCGACCGTATCTTCAACCGCTTGCGGCGGGCGATAGCCGGCGCAAAAACTGCCTGACGGATACGACCCGAACTCCATGGTGTCGGGCCATTTTGACGAGATCGAGGTCGCGCTTGAGATCGTCGTCACGGGTAACCAGGTGCGTCGCCTTGCCGTTGATGGCAGCTTCGAGGATTTCATCGTCATCGGGATCGCGGCAGGCTTTCAGTTTCCCGAAAATTTCAACCAACGTTGCACGCGCGGCTATCAGTCTGACAAACCTCGCCGCCTCCCATTGCGAAAATTTGAATCTTCGTAAGAGTCGCGGCCGGTTAAGAACTTGCGCGAGTTCGGTGAGCTGCGAGAGAGACGTTACGGCGCTGAACTTATCCCGGCTCCATGCGCTGACAACATGTCCGGGCGGACCGGATGGTTTGAGAAAAGCAGAGACCCAGACGTTGGTGTCAAGCAGAGCGACGAGCGGCACGGCGTTTAGCCTTGACCTCGGCCCTAGCCCGAGTGATTTCAGCCTCCACGACTTCTTGTCGGACCGCTTTGGTACGCGACTTCATCCGCGTGAGCAAACGCTCCAAGTCGTTTCGCCAGCGTGGCTCCGGATAAAGCGTAACCAGGACACGCGATTTCGGTTTGAGCCGGAGTCGCCGCAGCGGCCTCAAGATCCCGTTTTCAAACACCGCATGAAACGGTTCTTCCACCCGCGCGATTTTTTTGGGCAACGCCATGATTTGGATTATACCGGTGAATTTTGTGCCCAGCAAACAGATAACTCGCGATCTCGGTGCGCTGGTGGGAGCGGCATCGCAATTCCGCAGTCGGTTATCGGGGTCGCGACAAGCCGGTCCCGCTTACGGCCTCATCGCGCAGACGACATCTACCACTGCGGGCTTCCCGTCTTTTACCACTTTGAGCGCCTCACGCAGCACCTTGGGTAGTTCTCCCGGCGACGTGACGGGTCCCGTGCTCCAAATCCCAAAGGAACGCGCTGTCGTGGCGAAGTCCACTTCAGGCTCTTCGATCCGAATCCCGTAAATTTTGTTCTCGACGGGCCTGCCCCTGAGCTGAGCCATCCGTTCCTGATGCTCCTCATCGTTGTAGTAAGAGCGGTTGCTGAAAATGACGATGAGGAGAGGGATGCTGTAGTGGGAGGCGGTCCAAAGCCCGCTGAGGGTAAAGAGTAGATCTCCGTCCGGTTGGAAATCGACGCAAATCTTTCCCGTGTTTTTCAGCGCGAGAGCGGCGCCCAATGAGGCCGGTAGGCCGTAACCCAAGCCGCCTCCTTTGAACTTGCCAAGCATCTGGTTGAATTTTTCGGCGTCGAGGTAGAGGTTCTCCGCGCCGTAGCGAGTGCTGTTGGTGTAGACCCAATCCTCGTTTTTGAGCACCGTGTTAAGCTCGGTAAAGAGCCGGCTCAGGGCGATGGGCTTATTGTCCCACTCTTTCCTGGTTTTTGCGTCTCGGACTCTGTCTTGCTCTTCATGGATCTTTGCCCACTCGGCTCTTCGTTGACTGATGGCCGGGGCGAGTTTCGCCAGCGTCTCTTTCTCTCCCCGCAGCCGGCGCAGGATCTCGGGTAGAAAAACCGAAGTGTCGGCCAGCATCGAGAGGTCGGTT